>NZ_PZZL01000009.1 GCF_003046185.1 Phreatobacter oligotrophus | reverse complement strand
CCGAAGCCGAGGAACGCTATTACGCCTCGTTGGCAGAGACAGCGATGGCCGCATAACTTAAGACAACCGGCCTCCGGCAAAACCGGGGCGGTTCAGTACATCCCTAAAATGCGGAGGCTGCGCCGAGAGCCGCGTTGCTCTCATTCGATCCGCCTGCGTTTTTCTCCTTCCGAACAGTAGAAGTCGATAAGCCCCTAAGACTGATTTCTCTTGCCAAGTATTTCGAAAAATAGTCAGCTCCGACAAATATTGGGTGGGCGCGGTGCGATAATGAGTACGGAAGGCGATCTAGGCGAGAACGATCCGCCACCAGCGCGACCGCTCGAGCGGTATCAGAAATTGCTGGGCGCAATTTTGGCGTTGGCGATGCTTGCGTTGCTCGCAATGGTCATCACCATTTGGCCAGGCCCTCCTCGCGCGCCGGCAATCGGGCCGCAGCTGCTTGATGACTATACCAAGGCGCGTGCGGACGTCGCCCGGGTCGAAAAAGCTCACCTAGCCCTGTTGCAGCCACCCGCCGGCGATCAGCGCGCTCCCGACGTGGTCGCGGCAGAGGTCAGCAAGCTCGTTGGAGAGCGCGCGGCTGCGCAGCAGAAGCTCACAGTAGCGGAAGCCGCCATCGCCGCCTTGGCGACCGCCGGTCCTGCGCAGTCGTGCAGTTCTATTTTTTGCCTTGGTCCTGAACCGACACTGCTGCTGCTGGCCGCCCTCGCTGGCGCTCTCGGCGGTGCGGCGCACGCAGCCAACTCGTTGGCCGCGCATTCCGGCAGCGGTCGCATGACCCCAAGTTGGACACTTTGGTACTATTTGCGCATTCCCGCTGGCGCAGCGCTTGGTCTCATCGCCTATTGCGTGGTCAGGGCTGGCTTCGTAATCGGCTCGGTGAGCGCCCTCGGCAGCGGCGCCGAAACTATAAATCCATTCGGCGTGGCCGCGGTCAGCGCGCTCGCCGGCATTTCCGCGAAAGCCATCCTCGAGAAATTCGGGGCGCTGGCCGATGGTGTATTCGGCCCGCGCGCCCCGCAGCAGCAGACGGCGGAATTGCCGAAGGCGACCATTGATAGGGCCGGCAAGAAGTTGCTGCTGGAGTTCAAGCAAGATCCCGTAGGTGTCAAAGTCACGATCGGCAGCCGTATCGTGGCACCAGCCGTCTCAGGCCGCCGCGCAACAGTCGACCTTCAGGCAGACGAGCTCAACCAATCGAAGCTGTCAATTAAGCTTTCTGGGGCGGGGCTGCCTGCTGATACGACGATGCCCGTCGACGTGCCCACAGGTTGATAGGATCGACATCAAACGAGACCGGAGGATCAGATGAGTACAGGAAGAGCCATCGTCTCACCTCCCCTCCACCGAAAGCTACGCATATTCTCGTATGATCCGAGCGTTGCAGCCGAGCACGATAGCCTCGACATCGGCTCTGTCACCCTCAATGTCCGGTGGGAGGCGTTGGAGCCCGGCCCCGTCGGCGAATACATCGAGGTGGTCGATGTCGATCCCGCGAGCGGCGTCATCTATCTGCCCGTCGATCTCAACGATCCCCGGCTTCTGGCACAGGACGGGCATGCGCCCTCCGAAGCCAATCCGCAATCGCACCAGCAGATGACCTATGCGGTCGCCATGGCGACCATCGCGCATTTTGAGCGCGCCCTCGGTCGAGCGGTGCTCTGGTCGGATTACCGACCCGACAGCCAGAGTAGGCATTTCGTGCGGCGCCTCCGCATATATCCACATGCTTTGCGGGAGCGGAATGCCTATTACAGCCCCGCCAAGAAAGCCTTGCTCTTCGGATACTTTCCCGTCGATCGGAAGGATCGTCACAATACGCCGGGCACCATCGTCCATACCGCTTTGTCGCATGACATTATCGCGCATGAGGTGACGCACGCCCTGCTGGACGGTATCCACCCTCGCTTTAATGAACCCTTCAACGTCGACGTCCTTGCCTTCCACGAGGCCTTCGCCGACATCGTCGCGCTGTTCCAGCACTTCTCCTATCCTGGCGTCCTCAGGGAGCAGATGGCGCGCACCCGCGGCAACCTCGAAACTGAGAACGCCCTCGGCCAGTTGGCGCAGCAGTTCGGACGCGCCGCAGGCCGTGGCGGTTCGCTCCGCGATGCTCTTGGCGAATTCGACCCGGAGACCAATGCTTGGCGACTCAGGTCGCCCGATCCGACCGCACTAGAACGGACGGACGAGCCGCACGATCGCGGCTCGATTCTAGTGGCGGCTGTTTTCGGTGCCTTCATCACGGTCTACAAAAAACGCACTCGGGACCTCTACCGCATCGCTTCGGACGGCACCGGCATTCTGAAGGCCGGCGACATCCATCCCGACCTCTCCGGCCGGCTCGCAGATGAGGCGACTCGCTGCGCGCAGCGCATGCTGCAGATGTGCATCCGGGCGCTCGACTACGCGCCGCCCGTCGGTATCACCTTCGGCGACTACCTCCGTGCGCTGGTCACCGCAGATCACGATCTTCTGCCCGAAGATCCGGCGGGTTACCGCGTCGCTGTCGTCGAGAGCTTTCGGCGCTGGGGAATTTATCCCGCCGGTATGCGCTCGATGTCGGTCGAGAGCCTGCTCTGGCCCTCGGCAGAGGATCTCGCGACAGCGGAGGCAACGCGCGAGGTCACGCTCTACGCAGAAAAGGCGCTCCGTTTGCGCGACACCGAAGCCAGCCTACAGCGCCAATACAGCAAGCAACGGCCAATGTCGCAGACCTCGGAGTCCATCCAGCGCAGCATGCTCTCCGAAACCGGCGAAGTGCTCGACCCTGCCGCCCTACAGTTGCCGGACCGACTGGCAATCTGGAGGGGCGCGCAAGAGCAGGCCAAGGCCTTCTGGCACTGGCTGAATGACGAGGACGAGACACTGTTGCGCGCGATCGGCATCGTCCTCACTCCGCGGCAGCGAAAGCTGAGCATCTTCGAGAGGCACGGTCGCTACCGGACCGAAATCCACTCGGTTCGGATCGCCAACCGCGAAGGTCAGAATGGTTGGCCAGCCTCGGAGATGGTCGTCGAGATAACGCAGCGCCGGCGTGGTTATCTGGACCCTGCGGAGCAAGCCGCCGTGGACGATGGTCGGAAATTCGTCGGCGAGAATGACAAGGGAGATTTCCGCTACCGAGCAGGCTGCACACTTCTCGTCGATCCCGAGACCATGCGGCTGCGCCGCGTCATCCGCACGGGGGGAACCATCGACGACGATGTCGCGCTCGGCAAAGTTCGCGCCTTCTTGAGCGGAGAGCGTCTGTCGCCGGGCAACGCCTTCGAGGCCGCGAGCGCGGCAATTTCTCGCGCCGAGCCCTTCGCGATGTTGCATAGGGGAGGACATTGACATGCCGGGCAAAAAAAAGCCGAAAGCGAACCCTGCGGCGACGCCTGTGACGCAAGGCCTGATCGGCGATCCGCCTCCCGGCGGCTGCGTCATTCGCATGTACCGCATTGGCCATGGCGACTGCTTCCTGCTGGCTTTTCCGCGCGACGGCGGCGGCAAGCCCGTCTTCGTGATGATCGACTGCGGGTACAAGCCTGGCTCGACGAGCATGATCGAGAGTCCGTCGCCAGCTACCGTCGAAGAGGTCATCGCCAATCTCAAAGCGACGACCGGCGGCTTCATCGATGTGGTGGTCATAACGCATGAGCATCAGGACCACCTCAACGGCATTACCGAGAAACGATTTGGCGATGTCCACATCGGCGAGTTGTGGCTGGCATGGACGGAGAATCCCAAGGATGAAGTCGCCAATGCGTTGCGCCGCTCGTTCAAGGACCGACTGGTAGGCCTTATTGGCGCGCATCGGAGCATGGTCGGCCTGCTGGAGCAGAAGCGCAGCCTCGGCCTCGCCGGCACGTCGGAGGCGGAAGCAGAAGCGGCACGCGCCGAACGGCTCGCTGACCTTCTCGCGTTCGAGCTGGGCGGCGACCCCAGCGATGATATGCGGCCTTCGCTCGCTGTGGGCGTCGGAGCAGCCTTCCCGGCCGACGGAATCGGCGCCAACAAGGCGGCCATGGCGCTGTGCAAGCGCAACGCTTCCGAGGTCCGGTTCCTGTCGCCACAGGATCCTTCGATCGCGCCGCCCGGCGCTGGCGCAGTGAGGGTCTTCCCGCTCGGCCCGCCCCGCGACGAGGCGAAGATCGAGGACCTCGATCCCGAAGGCGACGAGCAGTTCCACCTCGCACTCGACTCGGGTGCGGAAGGCTTCCTGAGCTTGTTCGGCGCATCGGAAGCCGAAGCTGGGTCGACCGCTTGCGACTATCCCGACAGCTGGACGTCGCCGTTTCATCCTCGCTACGCTGTGTCCCTGTCTCAGGCCGGCGATGATCCTGAAGTAAGCGATTTCTATCGACGTCGGTATGATGGAGCCCCATTGCCGCCCAACGGCGACGAGGTTCCTGACAGCGCGAACTTCCGCCGCATCGATGGCGATTGGCTGGGCGCAGCCGAGCAGATAGCGCTCGACATGAACAGCTACACCAACAATGCGAGCCTCGTGCTCGCCTTCGAGCTTTCGCCAGGTGGCAAAGTCCTGCTCTTCGCCGCCGACGCCCAGCGCGGCAACTGGATGTCATGGGCCGAACAATCGTTCTCGGACGGGAACCGAACGGTGACCACCCGCGACCTCTTGGGCCGCACTGTGGTGTACAAAGTCGGGCATCACGGCAGCCACAATGCGACGTTGAACGGAACCGCCGCTGCGACTCACCCTTGTCTCGGCTGGATGGGACAGGGGCCGGCAGCCAAGGAGTTCGTGGCGATGATCACGGCAGTCTGGCCTTGGGCCAAGACGCAAAAGGGGTGGATCCATCCCCTGCCGGCCATCAAGGCGGCGCTGGCCGAGAAGGCATCAGGCCGCGTGTTCCAAACGGACACGGACTTCGAGACAATGGCAGCCAAGGCAGGCGCCAATCCCGAGTGGTCCGCTTTTGCAGCGCGTTCAGAGGGCAATCGTCTGTGGTTCGACCTGAAAATCAATCCGAGCTGACCGCTTCTAGCCAAGAAGTCAGGGCAGATAGAACTACACCAACTGAACCGATCTCAACGAACGCGTCAGAGAGTTGGTTTGAGGGCGCCTTTGATAACCAGCACAAAGTAACAAAATATCGCCTATCGAAGCCCTCGTTTCTTCTATACATCAGATAAAATATAAGCTATAGACATAGAGACCAACTATTGAATTTGGAGGATTACAAATGCCGGCGACATGGGAACTTCATATCCAGCGAACAGGTGAGCAAATCGGCAATAATAAGCGCCGTACAGTCGGACGCTATCAGGTGCTGTTGGATGGCTCCCCGGTGCAGGACTTGTCCGGTGCGACAGCCGAGACGCGCGGCCCTGGCGCAAACGCGCCAGCTGGCAACAACCGCTGCATCGAGGCTGGCTCGTATAATCTTCACGTCCAGAGTGGGGAGAAATACGCCACCATCGGCTACACCGCGAACACCAATCCCACCGCACTGAGACGCCCCGGCCTACTGCTGATGCCGACAGGCCAGCGCGTCGGCATTCTGATCCATCCAGCGCGTGGGTTCCTGTGGTCGGTCGGCTGCATCAATCCAACCGCAGCGCTTCCTAACGCCGCGAGTGCGATCGACTTTCTGGATTCCCGCCGCCGCGTAATCGCGCTCATCGACAGCCTGCGCGCTTTCTGCGGAGCGAGCTTCCCGACCCAAGCCGGCGCGCGCATTCCCGGCGCCAAGGTTATCATTAGCGAGACTTAATGGAGCTCCACCATGAATCTCCCGCAGGATTGGTTCGATGCCGCAGTCGCGATCACGCCTGGTTTCGAGGTGCAGGGCGACCCCTATCTTGGGGTCTCTGGCGATTTCGACGGCATGGGGATTTCGTGCGGCGCCCTACAATGGAATATCGGCAAGAAATCGCTTCAGCCGATGGTTCAAGCGGTCGGCGAAACAGTCGTGCGCAGCACAATGCCGACGTTTGGAGCAGACATGTGGTCAGCTTGCGGCGGCTCCATAGCCGAGGGGCTGGCGATTGTCCGGAGCTGGCAGAATGGAACCACGCTCAGACCGAAGCCGAAGGCGGAACTGCGGGCTCTGATGGGCTCTCCGGCAATGCGCCAGGAGCAGAACCGGAGGATTGGCAAGGTGGCGGATCGGGCGCTGAAGGCCGCCAACACATGGGCTGCTGACAGTTCAGGCGGAACAGCTACCAAGCGCTCCTTCTGCTGGTTCTTCGATCTGACCACGCAGAACGGCGGGCTGAATGGCCTCACGCCAGCGGTTCTGAAAGCTTTCATGCAGGACCACACCCCGGACCGCGTCGATGACTTCATTTGCGACTTCCTTGCCACACGACCCGGCAATAGTGGCCATGCCGCCGATGCCCGTAAGAATGCGACCCTCTGGCGTGGAACGACGCAAAACGAAAAACTTGAACTCTTGTGCATGAGTTTCTTGCGCTCCCAGAGCTCGCTGCCAAAATGGCGGCACGTGGTACTGAACCGGAAAGGCGCCATTGCAGTGGGCAAAGGATGGGTGAATAGCGGATTGAAGGACTTCTCTAGCTACGGTCTTTAATACAATAAGGCAGCGTCAGGGGGCAGACATGCCGGACATCAAGACTGTTCTCGATGAAGATCGGACCAAACCGTTGGAAGAGGCGCCGGGTCTGTGCCTATCGGGCGGCGGCTATCGCGCCATGGTGTTTCACGTTGGGGCGATCTACCGGCTGAACGAACTCGGGCTGCTCGGCAAGCTTGGTCGCATCTCCAGCGTGTCGGGTGGCTCAATGACCGCGGGCGCGCTAGCGGCGCATTGGCCTGATCTCGCCTGGAGCAACGGTCGCGCCACCAATCTTGATGAGCAACTGCTCAAACCGGTGCTCCGGCAGGCACGTGAGTCGATCGACGTCTCGTCGGCGCTGCAGCGTTTCAATCCGCTGTCGTCGCCAGCAAGAGCGGCAGCGAAAAGCTACAGCCGCAATCTCACGAAAGGCCTTGCGCTAAAGGACATCGTCGCGCCGCCAAACGGGCCACGCTTTGTATTCAACGCAACCAGTTTAATGACTGGCAAAGCAGTGCGCTTCAGGCAGGATTATATCGCAGACTATACAGTCGGCGTGTTTACTGGCGTCAACGTGAGCCTAGCGCAGGCTATCGCCGCTTCGGCAGCGTTCCCGCCAGTGCTGTCGCCGGCGTCACTTTCGCTAGCGGGGGCGGCGCTCGATCCTGCAACGAAAGGGCCCAGCGCGGCTGGAGCGATGCTTGAGACCTGGCTGCTTACCGATGGCGGCGTCTACGATAATCTTGGCTCAGAGACAGTATGGAAACGCTGCAGAACGATCTTCGTCAGCAATGCCGGCAAGCCCTTTGCAGTGGACGAGCAGCCCCCAACCGACCTGCTACAGCAGCCATTGCGTGTGCTGGATTTGATGGGCGCGCAGCAGGAGGATTTCCGCGAGCGAGTGCTAGCGCACGCCTTTGATATTGGTGCGCGCGTCGGCGCGATGTGGGGCCTGACCTCCAGCGGCATTAACCTGGCTGGGCCAACTTCTCTTTTAACACAAGACGAATTCCTGGCAGCGCAGGCAGTTGGTACGCGGCTGGAGGCAATGAGCGATGACACGCTGCGCCTGCTCCTGAAGGCAGGCTATGCCCGCGCGACCGCGCGGCTGCGCAGCAATTTCGGGCCAACCCAAGGTGGCGTGCCGGATGCAAATGAGAGTGGGGCGCCCAAGCCCACTCCAACCTGACGGAACGGTATCCGTCTGTCCGCCGTTAGCGCTGGCGGGACAGAATCTGGTCATTTGTGAAGAACAGACCTCTGGCTCGTTGCAGCTGACGGGAAACCAGACCCAGTGAGGTGATGACGCGCAGGCTTGGTGTTGCAAGCGGTAATTTGCGATGGTCATGCACTTGATCCCCTCCCTTTAGAAGTTAGATCAAGATGGTATGGCGGTCACCGATTTGGTTCCCTGAACCTAAATCGAATTGCGCGCGCTTTCCCTGTTCCGGCCCGAACATTTCCCTGTTATTGATCGTAGGGAAAGTGCACCTATCAAACTGTGAGATAATGCTATTTTCCGCATAAATTTGGCTATAACGGGCTAGTTTCTGCATTTTCCCTGTTCTTTTCCCTGTTAGCAGGGAAGTCACGCGCCAGAGCGGTTCGTGTTGGACTGCGTGGCGCACCAATTTTCTGCTTCTATGCAGATGAACGCTTGGCGTTAGCGCCCACTACCGCCTCCGTCCCGATCGTCTTGAAGCCTGCAACGGCCGGCAACACAAACTGTCCTGCAACGCATCTTCTCCCGCAGCCCCCGGAGCATCGCAAGGTCGATGGAGAGGCCTCTGGTCCCAGCCGATGGACCCCAGCACAGCCCGCGTTCGAAACCGCCGAGGTTCTCTCGCAACGCGCGTTACGCTGGTGTGTGGCAAGGCCCGTGGCGTGCCCGCACGATAATCCTGACGCGCAACGTCAAACTATTTCTTCGCCAGGCCTCACCCGGTTGACGCCGCCCCGACAGTCGCTGCCCTGCAGATGGTAGCGACCGTACGACAACATGCTCCGCTGCTCGGCGACTGCGGCGCAGACGTCGAGCCGGCAGCCAGGCGATGACATCGGCGAAGCGCGCCGCTAGGTTTGCCGGCTACGCCGCAGATCCTGAACCATAGCGGCGATGCAGCAGGGGAAGTGTCCATGGTCCGCTTGATCTCGCTCGCGGTGCTGGCTTGTCTCGCCTCGGTCCCGGCTCGGGCCCAGGGCGTGCTCAACCTCTACTGCTCCGTGCAGATCGAGTGGTGCCAGGCGGCTGCGACCAATTTCCAGCGCGAGACGGGCATCCGGGTGAACGTGACGCAGCGCGGCTCCGGCGAAACGCTGGCGGCAATCCGCGCCGAAGCGCAGAACCCGCGCGGCGACCTCTGGTTCGGCGGGACTGGGGATCCCCATCTCGCCGCTGCCGAGGAGAACCTCACCCAGGCCTATGAGAGCCCCCATGCCGGGCAGCTTCAGCCCTGGGCCCTCGCCCAGCACCGCCAGTCCGGCGGGCGAGCCATCGGCGTCTATGCCGGTGCCGTGGGCTTCGGCTTCAACAGCGAGCTTCTCCAGCGCCGTGGTCTGGCTCCGCCCCGCAGCTGGGCCGACCTGGTCGATCCACGCTATCGCGGCGAGATCCAGGTGGCGAACCCCAACTCCTCCGGCACCGCCTATGTGATCATCGCAACGCTCGTCCAGCTCATGGGCGAGGACCGCGCCTTCGCCTATCTGCGGGAGCTCCACCCCAACATCAACGCCTACGCGCGCTCCGGCACGGGACCGATCAAGGCAGTGGCGCGCGGCGAGACGGCCATCTCGCTGTCCTTCGTCCACGACGCGGTGACCGAGAAGAATGCCGGGTTTCCGGTGGGCTGGACCACTCCGACGGAGGGCACCGGCTTCGAGATCGGCTCGATGTCGATCCTGCGCGGCGCGCGCAACCTCGCCCAGGCGCGCCGCTTCTATGACTGGGCCCTGACGGTCGAGGCGCAGCGCCTCGGCTTCGACATCGGCAAGCAGTTGCAGACGCCCTCCAACAGGGCCGCCCCGCTGACGGAAGGCGCGCCCGACCTGACTGTCATCAGGCTCATCGACTATGATTTCGCGCGCTATGGTCGTTCGGCGGAGCGCCGCCGACTCATCGAGCGCTGGGACCGCGAGATCGGCGCCCTGCCGCGCTGACCATCGGAAGGGGGAACCATGTTCATCCGTGCAGCCCTGGCGGGATTGGCCGCCCTCGTCGCGCAGGTCCTGCCGGCCTCCGCCCAGGGGCAACTCACCATGCTCTGCGCCCCGCAGGCCGAATGGTGCGAGGCAATCGCCGCGGCGTTCCAGCGGGACACCGGCATCCGCGTGCTGATGACGCGCAAGTCGACCGGCGAGATCCTCGCCCAGTTGCGCGCGGAATCCGCCAATCCCCGCACCGACATCTGGTTCGGCGGCTCGGCCGAGACGCATTTCTCGGCAGCCGAGGAGAACCTTCTCCAGGCCTATACATCGCCGAACATGGCGGCGCTCCACCCCTGGGCGCGCAAGGTGCACGAGCAGTCGCGCGAGCGCTGCGTCGGCGTGTCGACCGGGGCCATCGGCTTCGCCTTCAACACCGAGATCGGCGCCCGCAAGAACCTGCCGGCGCCGAGGCGCTGGGCTGATCTCGTCGATCCGCGCTATCGCGGCGAAATCCAGATGCCGAACCCGAATTCGTCGGGCACGGCCTACACGATCATCGCCGGCCTGGTGCAGATCATGGGCGAGGATCCTGCCTTTACCTACCTCGCAAAGCTCCATGCCAACATCAATGCCTACACCCGTTCGGGAGCGGCGCCCCTCCAGGCGGTGGCGCGCGGCGAGACCTTCCTCGCCCCGACCTTCAACATGGAGACGCAGACGCAGGTCGCCGCCGGCTTCCCCGTCGCCATGACCTATCCGGAGGAGGGGACCAGCTACGAGGTGGCCTGCATGTCCATCATCCGCGGCTCGCGCAATGTCGCCAATGCCCGCCGCTTCTACGACTGGTACCTGACCCCGGCCGCCATGGACGTGATGCTGCGCGCCAACCAGTTCCACGTGCCTGCCCATCCGGGAGCGACCGCCGATCCGCGCATCCCCAACATGAGCGAGATCAAGCTCATCGACTACGACATTGCGACCTTCGGCACCTCGGCGGTCCGGCGGCGCCTGATCGAGCGCTGGGAGCGGGAGATCGGCGCGAGGCCGCGCTGACATGAGGCGGCAGGCGACGGGTCCCTTCGCGATCTGGCTGATCGCCGTCCTGGCGGTCTGCGTGCTGCCCTGGCACATGCCGCAGGGCAGCCTCACGCTGTCCGGTCTCATGGGGCTCGGCCGCAGTGATGCGGACGAGGCCTCGGCGCTCTGGCAGGCCATCGCCCACCGCCGCTTCTGGTTCTGGCCGGTCGCCGCGGCAGCGCTGCTGGTGCTGCCGGGGGTCCTGCCGACGCTGGCCAGGGACCGCCGGGCCACGGTCCTGCTGGCCGGCGGCATCGCGGGGCTGGTCGTCATCGCCGTCCAAGGGCTCGCCATCGGCGTGCAGGGCTGGTCCTTCCCGTTCCTGGAACGCCGCTTCGGCGATCTTGGCGACCGCCAGTTCGGCATTGGAGCCGGAGGCGCCCTCGCCTTTCTCGCCTTCCTGCTGCTCACCACCGACGGGCTGGCCTTGAAGGGCTATTTTCGCGGCGACCGTTTCGTCGCCGCGGTCGTGGGGATCCTCGTCGCCTGCATCGTGCTGTTCACCGCCTGGCCGGTGGGCACGGTTCTCTCGCAGATGCTGGTGCCGCGGGAGGGCCTGACGCTCACCGCCTCGCTCGGCGTGAGGCTGTTTGATGGCAAGGTCTGGGGCCTTGCCTGCGTCACCTCGAGCGCGCAGTGCGGCGTGTTCTGGAACACGCTCCTTCTGGCCACCGCCACCGCCACGGCCGCCACCATTCTCGGCCTGTGCTTCGCATTGCTCGTGACGCGCACGCGGATGCCGGGGCGGCGGGCAATGCGGCTGCTCACCGTTCTTCCCATCATCACGCCGCCCTTCGTCATCGGGCTCGGCCTGATCCTGATCTTTGGCCGCTCGGGCGTCGTCAACCAGGCGATGGAGGCCCTGTTCGGCCTGCAACTCGGCCGCTGGATCTACGGTTTCAACGGCGTTTTCCTGGCCCAGGTCTTCTCCTTCACGCCCACCGCCTTCCTGGTGCTGATCGGCGTTGTGGAGGGCCTTTCGCCAACCCTCGAGGAAGCCTCACTGACGCTGCGGGCAAGCCCCATGCGCAGCTTTCGCACCGTGACGCTGCCGCTGATGCTGCCGGGCCTCGCCAATGCTTTCCTCGTGGTCTTTGTCGAGAGCCTCGCCGATTTCGGCAATCCCATCGTGCTCGGCGGCTCCTTTGGCGTGCTGTCCACCGAGATCTTCTTCGCAGTGGTGGGCGCGCAGCAGGATTTCGGCCGCGCCGCAGCGCTCGCCCTGCTGATGCTCGTCCTGGCGCTCGGGGCCTTCCTCGTGCAGCGCCTGGTGGTCGGGTCGCGCTCCTATGTCTCGATGACCGGCAAGGGCGATGCGGGCCTTCGCCAGCCACTGCCGCGCCTGGTCGAAAGGGTCGCCTATGCGATCGCCGTCCCCTGGGCCATGCTGACGGTGGCCGTCTACGGCATGGCGCTGGCCGGCGGTTTCGTGAAGGTCTGGGGACGCGACTGGACCTTCACGCTCGACCATTTCCGCCGGGCCTTCGCGCTGGAATGGACGCGCGACGGCTCCATCATCTTCGCCGGTGGGGCCTGGCACTCGCTGGGGACCACGGTGCAGCTTGCCGCGACCGCGGCCCCCATCACCGCCGCCCTTGGACTTCTGGCGGCCTGGGTTCTCTCCCGCCAGCAGTTCACGGGCCGCGGCGCGCTGGAATTCGCGCTCATGCTCACCTTCGCCGTGCCGGGAACGGTGATCGGCGTCGCCTACATCCTGACCTACAACGTGCCGCCTCTGGAAATCACCGGCACGGCCATCGTGCTGGTCGCCTGCTTCGTTTTCCGCAACCTGCCCGTCGGCCTGCGGTCGGGCATGGCGGCGATGAGCCAGCTCGACCGGTCGCTGGACGAAGCAGCCCTGACCCTGCGGGCCTCCACCTTCCGTGTCCTGCGCACGGTGGTGCTGCCGCTGCTGCGGCCCGCCATCGTGACCGCCCTCGTCTATGCCTTCGTGCGGGCCATGACCACGGTCTCGGCGGTCATCTTCCTTGTCTCGGCCCAGTACGAGATGGCCACCGTCTTCATCATCAACCGGGTGATCAACGGCGATTACGGCCTTGCCATCGCCTACTGCGCTGTCCTCATCGCCCTGATGACCGTGGCGATCGGGCTCATCCAGCTTCTCGTCGGGGAGCGTCAGCTCGGCCGGCGCGTGGCCGCGGCCGACACCAGGAGCGCGCACGCATGAACGGCATCGGATGCGAGGTCGTCCTTGCGGGCGTCGCCAAGCGCTATGGATCGGTAACGGCGGTCAAGCCGCTGGACCTCGCCATTCCCGGCGGCACACTGACCACCCTGCTCGGACCGTCTGGCTGCGGCAAGACCACGTTGCTGCGGATGATCGCGGGACTCGAACAGGCGAGCGAGGGACGGATCCTCATCGGCGGCCAGGACGTGACGCGCCTGTCCGCCGGCGAGCGCAACGTCTCCATGGTGTTCCAGTCCTATGCGCTCTTTCCCCACATGAGCGTCGTCGAAAACGTCGCCTATGGCCTCGTCTCTGGCGGGATGACCCGGCGTGCCGCCGCTATCCGGGCTGAGGAGGCGCTGGCGACCGTGGGTCTTGCCGGCTTCGGCGACAGAATGCCGAGCCAGTTGTCAGGCGGCCAGCAGCAGCGTGTCGCGGTGGCCCGCGCGCTGGTGCTCGAGCCCGCGGTCCTGCTCTTCGACGAACCGCTGTCCAACCTCGACACCCGCCTGCGGCGCACGATGCGCGACGAGATCCGCTCGCTGCAGCAGCGCCTCGGCCTCACCGTCGTCTATGTGACCCACGACCAGACCGAGGCCATGGCCGTCTCCGACATGATCGTCGTCATGCGGAACGCCGAGATCGCCCAGTTCGGCACGCCCGAGGAACTCTATCGCCGACCGAAGTCAGTCTTCGTGGCCACTTTCATGGGCGAGGCCAATGCCGTGAAGGCCCGCATCGTCGAGACGATGGGCGACCGTGCGGTCGTGGACCTTGCCGGGGTGACCCTCACGGCGGCCAATCCGGGCCTGCCGCCCGGTTCGGCCGATCTGATCATCCGGCCGGAAGCGATCAGCGTCACCGCCCCGGGCGAAACGCCGTTTGCCGCCGAGGTGAGGACATCGACCTATATGGGCTCGCACGTCGAATATGTGCTAACGACCGCGCTTGGCGATCTCTACTGCCTGTCTCCCGCCGATGGCGGGCAAAGGATGACGGGGGAGGCCGTGTCGCTGCGCATCGCCGAGGAGGGCACCGTGCTCGTGCGGCCCTGACAGGCCGGCGACATCCAACCACGCCGGATACCCCCTGCCCCATCGTTCGGGGCGGATGGCTGTCCCGCTTGCGGGTTTCGTTTGCCCCGCCGATCACCCATCCACGAGGCGCTGCCGCGCAGGTCGCCGGCGGCCTCCGGAATGGGGACGGCAATGCTGGTCGGGTGCGAGACGATCCGCTCCAGGTCGCGCAGCACGTTTCGATGGAGGGTGCTGGTGGCCAGCGCTGCCGGAGAGCCCTGGCGCAGACGCTGGAGATGGGAGCGGATGGCCTCCGCCTCGGCGTCGCGGAATCGGTCCTTCTCGGCGACCGACAGCCGGGCAAGGGCCGGATCACGGCTCCGGATGGCTCGCCGTGTACCCGTGCGGTACGGATCACCAGCACCGGTGGCGGTTGGGGCTGCGGCTCCCCTCGCAGGCAGGATCGACCGGGTCGGCGCACGAAGCCGGGGGTCGTGCGCCTCTGGCATGCGTCCGGTGGTGTTCAGCCGAGACACGCCGCGAGGTCAGGGGAGATCAACGATCTCCACCCAGTTCGGATCCTTGCCGAGCGGCAGGCGGTGCACCGCGCTGAGATGGCCCGTCGCCGGGTCGATGGCATAGAGCGTCGCCGCATGGGACTTCTGCCCGACGGCGACGAGGAACTGGCCGGCCGCATCCAGAGAGAAGCCGCGCGGCTGTTCCTCGGTCGGGACCACGGCCGTGCGCCTCAGTTGGCCGGTCCCCTCATCAACCGCAAAGACGGACAGGGTGCTGGAGCGCCGCTCCGACGCGTAGAGCCTGCGGCCGTCCGCGGTGATGCGGATCTCGGCCGCCCAGGGCGCCCCGCCCTGGAAGCCATCCGGCAGGGCGCTGGCGCGCTGGATTCGGGCGCCCATCAGGCCCGTTGCGGCATCGTAGGGATAGACGTTGACCGTGGCATCGAGCTCGTTGAGCAGATAGGCGAAGCGGTCGCCCGGGTGAAAAACGAGGTGCCGGGGCCCCTGGCCCTTATCCGTTTCGATGGCAGGCGGCGCATTGGGGGCGAGCTGCCCTGTGGCGGCGTCAAAGTTGAACTGCAGCACCACGTCGCCGCCGAGATTGGTTGCGAAGGCGCGGCGATTGCTGCGGTCGGTCAGCAAAGCATGGGCGTGCCGGCGGGTCGCGACGACCTGCAAGGGTTCGGCCGCCACGGTGCCATTGGCGGCGATGGCATTCACGGCCAGCTTGTCGCCACCATAGGAGGCGCTGAGCAGGAACCGTCCCGTCCGATCGGTCGCGACATAGGCCATGCTGTCGGGCAGGGGCGAGGTGGCGATGGGACTCAGTTCGCCGGTCGACGGATTGATGCCGAACGCGGCGACCGAGAAGGGCTGCGAGCGCAGGGCGACGTAGAGGAACCGCTTGTCCGGCGAGATCGCCATGGGCATGGCGGTGCCGGTCACCTGAACCGTCTGAACCGGCCGCAGGACGCGTGCCTCGCGATCCAGCCGGAGGACGCTGATCTCCCGGCTTTCGGCATTGGAGACGTAGACATAGGTCGCTGCCACCGCTGGCGGTGCATGTGCACCGAAGACGGCCGCAAGCGCAGTCATGGCGAGCATCCAGCGTTTCATCGTTCCCTCCCGTATCGGCCGTCGGCCGTGCCCGCTTGTCGCGGTGCTTGAGGGCGAGGCTATCGTGACGGCCACGCCCCTCGCCAAGCCAATGACGCTATCGATCGATGCCGTGATGGAATGAGTGGAGTCCCGGCATCGATCGCCTGTTCAAGCGGCCTGCTGTCGCGCACCGAACAGACCGCCGTCGAGACGGGCGACGAGGGCGGCGAGTTCGGCGGTCTCCGCCTCGCTGAGGTCGGTGAGCGGAGGGCGGACCGGCCCGGAATCCCGGCCGACCACCTTCATGCCCGCCTTGATGATCGAGACGGCATAGCCCTTGCGGCGGTTGCGGATGGCCAGAAGAGGCAGGATGAACTGCTTGAGGCCTGCCTCGACGGTGCGATGGTCGCGCTGCCGGACGGCGGCATAGAAACGGGTCGAGAACTCCGGCACGAAGTTGAATACGGCCGAGGAGTAGGTCGTGACGCCCATCTCGAGGTAGGGCATGGCGAAGGTCTCGGCGGTCGGCAGGCCGCCGACATAGGTGAGCCGGTCGCCCATCCTGAGGCCGATCCGCTGCATCAGCTCGAGATCACCGACGCCATCCTTGAAGCCGACCAGGTTGGGGCAGCGCTCGCAGAGCCCCGCAATCGTGTCCTCGGTCAGGATGGCGTTGTCACGGTTGTAGACGATCACCCCGAGGCTCGTGGAGCGGCAGACCGCCTCGACATGGGCGGCGAGGCCCGCCTGCTCGCCATTGACCAGATAGGGCGGCAGCAGGAGGATTCCGTCGGCGCCTGCCGCCTCGACACGTCGTGCGAGGTCGCAGGCGATGGCCGTGCCGTAGCCGACGCCGGCGAGCACGGGAACACGACCGCCTGTCTCCGCCACGGCGATGGCGACGATGCGGGCGACCTCCTCCGGGGTCAGCGAGAAGAACTCGCCGGTGCCGCCGCAGGAGAACAGCCCGGCCACATCATATCCGCACAGCCAGTCGAGGTTCGAGCGATAGCGCTCCTCATCGAAGGCGAGGCCGGCGTCGAACGGCGTGACGGGGAAGGACAGCAGGCCGCCACCGATCGTCTGGGCCATTTCCTTGGGGGTCATCCGGGCCATTTCTGCCGCTCCTGTTCGGTCCCTGGGGGATTTCGATGGGGCGGAGAATGGCGCCCTCGCCGCCGGGGCGCCCGATCAAAGGCTGGATGCACCGATACCAAATTTGGAATGATCGGCTCAGGCCGCCATCTTTCGCGCAACGTCGAGCAGAATGGGGATGGCGGGATTGGTGCTCTGCTCCCGCCAGACCATGTAGAGTTCGGCGAGCGCCGGCTTCTGGGATGCGATGGGCCTCAGCACGACATTGCGGAACTGAAGATTGTCGGCGGCCTGCGGCACGATGGCGATCCCGACCCCGGCATGGACCAGCGCGAGGATCGAGTGGATCTGTGCGAGGTACTGCACGTAGTTGGGCGACAGGCCGCCTCGCGCCAGGATCTCGACCACGAGGTCGTGGAAGTAGCGGGACTCGTAGGGCGCGTACATGATGAAGGGGTCGGCGGCCAGCTGCTCCAGCGTCACGCTCGCCTGGCGCGCGCGTGGATGATTGCGCGGCAGCGCGACGAGCATCGGCTCGGCGATGACACGGAATGACCGGAAGCCGACGGGCGGCATGGGCGGGCGCATCAGCCCGACATCGATCTCGCCCGCCAGCAGGCGCTTGAGCTGGTCGCCACTGACCATTTCCTTCAGCGACAGCGCAACGTCCGGCAATTCGCTCCGGCACGCCGCGATGAGGCTCGGCAGATAGCTGTAGGCCGATGCGGCGGTGAAGCCGAGCTTCAGCGAGCCGGCGCGCCCACGCGCCACCCGCTTCACCAGCAGCGCCGAACTCTCGGCGAGGCCGAGAATGTGACGCGCCTCCGGCAGGAAGCTCTGCCCGGCCGGCGTCAGCTTCACGGAGCGGCTCGATCGCTCGATGAGCTGCACGTCGAGGATGCGCTCGAGGATCTGGATCTGCCGGCTCAGCGGGGGCTGCGTCATGTTCAGCCGCATGGCAGCGCGGCCGAAATGGAGTTCGTCAGCGACGGCGACGAAGCAGCGCAACTGGCCAAGGTCAAACATCGACCGATCCTCGTGGGCGGCATTCTGATCCGGCGGGCATGCTACTCTTGGAAGACCTCCTCGCGCTTGGCCCTGACCGCTGGAAGAACGAGAACGGCAAGAAGCAGCACGGTGAGAAAGAGCAGCGCAGCACTGATCGGACGTTCGACGAAGACCACGGGGTCGCCGCGCGACAGGTTCATCGCCCGGCGGAAATTCTCCTCCATCAGCGGCCCGAGGATGAAGCCGAGAATGAAGGGGGCCGGCTCGGCGCCCACCTTGACGAAGAACACCCCGACCAGGGCGAAGATCAGCATCAGGCCGATGTCCAGCTGGCTGTTGCTGATCGAATAGGTGCCGATGCAGCAGAACAGCGCGATGGCCGGGAAGAGGATGCGGTAGGGGACGCGCAGCAGGGATACCCACAGGCCCACCAGCGGCAGGTTGAGGATCACCAGCATCAGGTTGCCGAGCCACATCGAGGCGATGACGCCCCAGAACAGCTGCGGCTGCGCCGTCATCACCTGCGGGCCGGGCTGGATGCCCTGGATCATCAGGGCGCCGACCATCAGCGCCATGATGGCGTTGCCGGGAATGCCGAGCGTCAGCAGCGGAATGAACGAGGTCTGCGCGCCGGCATTGTTCGCGGCCTCCGGACCCGCCACCCCTTCGATGGCGCCGCGGCCAAATCTCTCGGGGGTCCGGGACGTCTTCTTCTCCACCGCATAGGACGCGAAGGACGACAGGGCCGCCCCGCCGCCCGGCAGGACGCCGAGGATCGAACCGATGGCCGTGCCGCGCAGCATCGGGGGAACGCAATCCCTGAGCTCCTTGCGGCTCGGCCATAGCTGGCTCAGCGCCACGGAGAGCAGGGTGCGGTCCTGCGGCCGCGACAGCGCCACCATCAGTTCGGAGATGCCGAAGAGACCGATGGCGATGGCGACGAAGCCGATGCCGTCGCCAAGTTCGCCGATTCCCAGCGTCATCCGCGGCAGGCCGGTGTTCACGTCGATGCCGACAAGGCCGAGGAGCAGGCCCAGCAGCACCATGGCAACGGCCTTGATGGCCGAGCCGTGGGCGAGGGCGATGGAGCCCGTGAGGCCCAGCACCATGAGGCTGAAATACTCGGCGGCCGTGAACTTCAGCGCGAGGGCGGAAAGGGGCACGCTCGCCACGGCGATGATGATGGTGGCGATGGTGCCGGCGAAGAACGAGGCGATGGCGGCGATGGCCAGGGCCGGGCCAGCCCGGCCCTGCTTCGCCATCTGGTGACCGTCGAGGCAGGTGACGATGGAGGAGGATTCTCCGGGCAGGTTGACGAGAATGGCCGTGGTCGAGCCGCCATACTGCGCGCCGTAGAAGATGCCGGAGAGCATGATCATCGCCGAGGCCGGCGGCAGGGTGAAGGTGAAGGGCAGCAGGATGGCGATGGTGGTGATCGGCGCGATGCCGGGCAGCACGCCGACCAGCGTTCCGATGAGGACCCCGAGGAAGCAGAAGGCGAGGTTGGCGGGGGTCAGGGCGACGGCAAAGCCGGTCGCGAGATTGGCGATGAGGTCCATGGATCAGGGCACCGGCCAGATGGGCATGGGAAGACCGAGGGCCTTGACGAACAGGAGAACGGCAAAGACCGAGAGCCCGACGGCGATGAGGATCAGTTCCTTCCAGCGCATGTCGGTCGCCGCCAGACCCGCGACGAGGACGACGATGAAGGCGGTGGCGGCGAGACCGAGCCTCGGCAGCAGCAGGCCGAACAGGCCCACGGCCGCCCCGACCAGCAGGATCGGCCGCCACGCGATCGCGGGAAAAGCATCGCCCGCCGTGACGAAGGCCCGCGCCGCGATGAAGGCACCGATGAGCGCGATGAGCACGGCCAACGCGCGGGGCACGTAGCCGGGCCCCATCCGCGCGGCCGTGCCCATGGGCAGATCGGCAATGAGGTACAGAGCGACCGCCGCCACGGCCACGAGGAACAGCCCGAAGGCGAGGTCGGCGGTACTCACGCGGCCCATGCACGCCATCCCGTATCGATGAAGGAGAGGCACGCCGGAGCGACCGGCGCCCGGTGCGCGGTCAGCCGTCGAGCGAAATGTTCTCGGCCTTCACCACCTCGCCCCACTCGACCATCGCCTTGTCCATCCAGGTGGCGAAAGCGGCCGGGCTGCTGGCCCTCACCTCGCTCCCGAGTTCCCTGATCTTGGCGGAGACGTCGGGCTGGGCGAGCACCTTGTTCAGTTCCTCGTTGAGGCGCGCGACGACGGGCGCCGGTGTGCCCTTGCTCGCATAGATCCCCTGCCACGAGCCCGCATCCTGAACCGGCGTGCCCAGTTCCTTGAAGGTCGGCAGGTTGGGCAGCGCCTCGAGCCGCTTGTCGCCGGAGACGGCGATGCCCTTGAGCTGGCCCTGCGTCACGAAGGGCAGCGTGGCGATGGCGCCGTTGAAGATGACGTTGCTTTCGCCCGACACCACGCCACGCACGGCGGCGGCGCCACCGCGATAGGGCACGGCACTCCACTTGAGGCCGAAATGCTTGCCCACCACCATCGCCGTGAGGTGATTGACCGCGCCGACGCCACTTGTGGCGACGTTGAGCTTGCCGGGATTGGCCTTGTCGTAAGCGGCGAGTTCAGCGAACGAGCTCGCCGGCACCTGCGGGTTGAGGGCCACGAGGTAGGGCGAGAAGGACACCATGCCGACCGGCACCAGGTCGGTCTTGACGTTGAAGGTCAGCCGCTTGAACAGCGCCGGGACGCTCGCCAGCGTGCCGGCATCGGCGATCAGCAGCGTGTGCCCGTCACCCGCCTGCCGCGCCACGAAGTCCGCGCCGACATTGCCGGAGGCGCTTGGACGATTGTCCACGACCACCGGCTGGCCAACGGCCTCGGACAGCTTCGGGCCGATCAGGCGCGCCAGAATGTCCGACGTGCCGCCAGGTGCAAAGGGCACGATGAGACTGATCTGGCGCGAGAAGGTCTGCGCCCGCAGCGAAGGTGCGAAGGGGGCAAGACCGGCGAAAGACAGGCTGGTGACGACGGACCGTCGTGTGAGCATGGCACGTTCTCCCATGGCCGGCCCCGCTTTGATGTCTTGGTCGTCGCGTTGACGTGTGGGGCCTTTCATCCAGCCTGATCCAGAATGGGGCGAACATCAATTCAATGATTGTATTGATCGGAAGCGCCTCGGCCGGGTGCTCCGACGGCTTGGAGAAACCGGAATTCTCGGCCGTCAGAGCCCGGCGGAACGGCCGTGGCGCAGGACGATCCCGGCGCTCATCGGGCCGTCAGGTTGCCGATAGGGGCGGCGCCACGCAGACGGATCAACAGGTTGCGGCCGGCCCGCATCAGCGGATAGGCGATCCGGGCGATGGCGGGCGAGCGGAAGAGCGCCGCGTTGAGGCGATTGAACCAGCCGTGGCTCGAACCAAGCAGGGCCATGACCTGGAGCGCATCCGCACCGTGGTAGAGACGGTCGCCGAAGGCGATGACCATGCCCTCGTCGAGATCGAGCCCGGCGGCGGTGATGCGCTGGATGAGGGGATGGTCCCGATCGGCCCGGGCGTCGAGGAGATGCAGCGCCCCGACGCTCTCGCGGATTCGCAGCGCCCGGGCCGCATAGGTACAGACGGGGCAGTCGCCGTCATAGACGAACCAGATCTCGCCGGTCTCCTGGCCGGTCAGCATCTCGTTCTCTCCCCGGCCTTGGTCGCGCCCGCACGCCGCGACGGCTGACGATGAGGCGAGGACCAGCGTGCCCCCGGCTCGGCGCCACCATCGATGCAGCATATGGAGGCCGGTATCCTGCCGATCCAGACAGCCCTCCCCCCTTGGAGCGGCGAAGCATTTCGCGAATCCACACATTCGGGAAGCAAACTGTAGCGCCCGGAGCTCGATCGAGAATAATTTTCCGTTTGCATCCGTATAACTGAGGATGTGATAATAAAATTATTCTAACCGGCCCGGCATTTGCGGGCCCGACACCGAGCCACGCCCGCCGCTTGCCATGACGACGGACCACGCCAGCCCCACCATCGCCGCCTTGACCGCGCGCGCCGATCGCGCGTCGGTGAGGCGCCTCGTCGTGGCAGGCGCGGTGGCAGGCCTTGCCGTCGCCATCCTCACGGCGCTCGGTTCGGGCCGTCTCCTCGCGCTCGGCGTCATCGGCCTGCTTCTCGGCCTCGCGCTCTATCATTCCGCCTTCGGCTTCAGCCATGGCTGGCGCGTGCTGATGGCGGAGGGGCGCACCGCCCATGTGCGAGCGCAGGTGCTCATGCTCGCCGTCGCCGTGGCGCTGTTCCTGCCACTGATCGCGCAGGGCGAGGTCTTCGACCAGCCGGTGCGCGGCTTCACCTTCCCGCTCGGGCTCGGCGTCGCCCTCGGCGCCTTCGTCTTCGGCGTCGGCATGCAGATCGCCGGCGGCTGCGTTTCAGGGACCCTCTACACGGTCGGCGGCGGCTCGGTGCGCATGGTGATCACGCTGCTTGCCGCCATCACTGGCGCGACGCTGGCCGCGCTCGCCTATCCGCTCTGGGAGGGCCTGCCGGCCGTCCCCGCCGTGTCGCTGCCGGCCATCCTCGGGTTGTGGCCGGCGCTCGCCCTCCACGCCCTCGTCTTCGCCGCCGCCTATGCCGGCCTCGTCGCGTGGGAGCGCCGCCGCACCGGCGGCCTCGCGCCCATCAGCGGCGGCGGCAACCTTCTCACCGGGCCCTGGCCCTATGCCTGGGGCGCCCTGGCGCTGGCGGTGCTCAACGCCGCGACGCTGCTCGTCGCCGGCCGCCCCTGGGGTGTGACGCAGGCCTTCGCCCTCTGGGGCTCGAAGGCGGTGGAAGCGACCGGTCTCGCCGATCCCGTCTTCTGGCCCTTCTGGGAGGAGCCGACGCGCGTCGAGGCGCTGATGCGCCCGCTGCTGGCGGATGCCACCAGCATCATGAATGTCGCGGTCATGGCGGGCGCCCTCGTCGCGGCGCTCGCCGCCGGCCGCTTCGCGCCCTCGCTGCGTATCCCGGTTGGAGCAGCGCTCGGCAGCCTCATCGGCGGGCTGATGATCGGCGGAGGCGCCATCGTCGCGACGGGCTGCAACATCTCCGCCTTTTTCTCCGGCGTCGCCTCGGGCAGCCTGCATGGCTGGCTCTGGGTCGCCGCCGCCCTTCCCGGCAACTGGCTCGGCCTGAAACTTAGGCCGCTCTTCGGACTTGATGGAGCCCCGTCCCGATGACCCGACTTCGTCCCGCCCTTCTGGGCCTCGCCCTGGCGCTGGCGCCTGCCGCCGCCCTCGCGCAATCGGCGCCCGCGCCGCTGATCGCCCTGTCCTGCGCCGGCTGCCACGGCCCGGCCGGTGCCGGCGAAGGCTCCGTGCCGCGCATTGCTGGCTATGATCGCGAGGCCTTCGTGCAGAGCTGGGCCGCCTTTCGCGCCAATGAGCGGCCGGCCTCGATCATGAACCGCATCGCCCGCGGCTTTACCGACGCGGAAGTTGCCGAACTCGCCGCCTATTTCGCCGCCCTGCGTTGAGGAGATAAGCCCATGACCCGCCTCTCCCGCCGCGCCTTTGCGCTCGCCGCCGGCACCGCCGGCCTCAGCCTTGCCGCCCCGGGCGTCCTGCACGCCCAGTCCACCGGCCGCCTTGTCGTGATCGGCGGCGGCTTCGGCGGCGCCTCGGCCGCCCGCTATGCCCGCATCGCCTTCCCGCGCCTCGACGTGACGCTGATCGAGCCGAAGGCCACCTTCGTCACCTGCCCCTATGGCAACCTGCTGCTGGCGGGCGAGCGCACCCTGCCGCAGATCACCCATTCCTATGATGGGCTGAAGGCCCGCGGCGTCCGCGTCGTGCAGGACTGGGCGGATGGGATCGATGCAACCGCCAAGACCGTGCGGCTGCGCGGCGGCCAGACCGTGCCTTACGACAAGCTGATCCTGTCGCCAGGCATCGCCATTCGCTGGAACGCCATCGAGGGCTACAATGAGGCCGCCGCCGAGGCGCTGCCCCATGCCTGGGTCCCCGGCGCTGGCGAGCAGACGACTCTGCTGCGCCGCCAGCTCGAGGCGCTGCCCGATGGCGGCGTCGTCGGCTTCGCCATCCCGCCGAACCCGTTCCGCTGCCCGCCCGGCCCCTACGAGCGGATCAGCATGGTCGCGAGCTATCTGAAGAAGCACAAGCCGCGAGCGAAGATCATCGCCCTCGACGCCAAGGACGCGTTCTCCAAGCAGGGCCTGTTCCAGGATGCCTGGAACGAGCTCTATCCGGGCATGATCGAGTGGGTGCCGCTGAACAAGGACGGCCGGGTGACCAAGGTCGACGCGCGCGAGAAGGTCTTCGAGACCGAACTCGGCACGCGCCACAAGGTCGATGTCGGCAATGTCATCCCGCCGCAGTCGGCGGCGAAGATCGCCATCGATGCCGGCCTCACCAACGAGACCGGCTGGGTGCCGGTGAACCCGCTGACCTTCGAGTCGGTGCGGGCGCGCGACATCCACGTCTTCGGCGACGCCAATATCGGGCAGGTCATGCCGAAGTCGGGCTACATCGCCAACTCGACCTCGAAGGTCGCGGTGGCAGCGGCTGCCGCGGCCCTGGAAGGCCGCCCGGCGCCCGGTCCGACCGTCTATTTCAACACCTGCTACAGCCATGTCGGCGACGAGTACGGCATCTCCGTCGTCGGCGTGTTCCGCCCGACCGAGACCGGCTTCGCAGAGACGCCGAATTCGGGCGGCGTGTCGCCGCGCGGTCCGCTCGCCCAGCAGCGCGAGCAGCGCCGGCTGGAGGCGCTCTACGCCGACGCCTGGTATGCCAGCATCACCAAGGATGCCTTCTCGTGAGCGGGATCATGATCGACCGGCGGCTCGCCATCGGCGGTCTCCTCGGGCTCGTCGCGCTCAAGGGCGCGGCGGCGAGCGAAGCCATTCCAGCGGAGGTCACAGCGGCCATCCGCGAGAAGGTCGGCGCCGCCGAGGCCTCGGAGGGCGGCATCACGCTGAAGGTCCCGGAAACAGCGGAGAACGGCGCCTTCGTGCCGGTCACCGTCACGGTCCATTCGGCCATGCGAGGGGATGACCGCTGCACGGCGATCCATCTCTTCGCCACCCGCAACCCGACGCCGGGGGTCGCGAGCTACCAGCTCGGGGCGGGCCTCGCCCGCGCCGAGGTGAGCGCTCGGATCCGCCTCGCCGAAGGCCAGGTGCTGCTTGCCTATGCGCGCATGGCCGACGGCTCGGTGCGCCGCGCCGCCGCGCGCGTGGCGGTGAGCACCGGCGGCTGCCTGACCTAGAGCGGCCGATCTGACTGCATCAGATCGGCCCGCTGTAGGTCATTGTTTTTTCGCATCATCTTGTCCATCAACCGGTGTCCACTTGATGGGATGATGCTCTGGAGGAGCGGACGATGAGCACACCCCGCATCCGCATGCCGGCGAGCGCCAGGGCCGGCGAGCCGGTCGAGATCCGCACGCTGATCGACCACCCGATGGAAACGGGCCTGCGCCAGCAGAACGGCCAGACCGTGCCGCGCAAGATGATCGTTCGCTTCGAGGCGCTGGCCGATGGCGAACTGCTCTTCGCCGCGGACCTGAGGAACGGCACTTCGGCCAATCCCTATCTCGCCTTCATCGCCCGCTTCGAGAAGGCGACGGCGCTCACCTTCGTCTGGCGCGAGGAGGACGGGCGCGAGTACCGCGCAACGCAGCGGATCAGCGTGAGCTGACCCGCTGCGCCTTGTTTGCCGGCTTCAGTTCTGCCGCTTGGTGATGGAGATGGCGTAGGCCGGCGTTCGGACGGCGAACATCGGGTCCTCGGCCGGGCCGTCGATGCCATCCGCGAGAATGGTCGGCGCGAAGATCTGGCTGTCGCAGCGGGCGGCGTCGGTGGCGGCGCGCACATGCAGGACGCCGAGCTCGACGGCGCGGCGCGTATCCTCGTCGTCCCAGCGACGGGTCACATCATTGGTCGGATCGCCGGGACGGCCGATGATCGCCATCATGCGCAGGCCCGTGGGCCGGTTCGCCGCGAGGCGGCCGGCGATCTCGGCGGCGAGGAAGTCGCGCGGCTTGGCGCGGGCCTCGTCATCGGTGAGGTCGACGCGGCCGTCGAGCGGCTCCCAGCGGAAGCGGACGACCTGGCGGGCGCCGGTGGCATTGGTCAGCGTGTAGGCGTGCAGCGCCCAGTAGTTCACGCCGACCCAGGAGCCCGGGATCGGCTGGCTGGCGAGATAGCGCCCCTGCGCCAGCGTCTCCGGATTCGCCTCGTTGAAGGCGCGGATCTTGTCCTGGTCGGGCTGGCCATTGGCGCCGGGGCGGCGCGACTCGAGGAAGGCCAGCATCTGCGCCGGGGTCTTGGCGAAGTTGACCGGCGCATTGACCATGACGAATTCGGTCTGGCCGGGCCCGTCACCGTCGATGCGAATGGAGAGGCCGCGATTGCCGCCGCGCGAGCCGTCGGCGACATTGGGATTGCCGCCGCCCACCGAGAAACGGACGAGGGCGGGCGTGTTCCGCGTGAAGATCACCGCCTTGGAGAGGTCGCGCGCGGCGGCCGAGGGGACGAATTCGGCGGCGTAGCACTGGCCCTTGGCGCCGCTCGGGCGATGCGTGCCAGGCCCGGCATTGGCGCGCATGATCTCGACGATCGGCGCGGGATCGAAGTCCTGCGCCGAGGCGGCGCCGAACGGCACGATAGCCGCGGCGGACAGGACGAGGCTCAGAAATGCGGGCGTTCGGTTCAGCACGGGGAAAAGAGACATGGGGACCCTCCGTCATGCCGCCGCCTTGTCTGGCGGTCGGCTTGTGGAGGGTACGGCGCATGAGGGCCCGGTCGTTACAACCAGAACCCTTCCCCTGCGTCACGGCTTCGTGATCAGCCGGCTCAGCCGAGCCTCTTCAGCCAGCGCTTCGCCTGCATCCGCACGTTCTTCGGCGCCGTACCGCCATAGCTGGTGCGGCTCGCCACCGATTTCGACACCGAAAGCACCGAGAAGACATCCGCGGTGATGCGCTTGTCGACGCCCTGCATGTCGGCCAGCGACAGCTTGTGCAGCGGCAGGCCCTTGGCGGAGGCGACGCCCACCGCCTTGGCCGCGATGTGGTGGCTCTCGCGGAAGGGAATGCCGAGTGAGCGCACGCACCAGTCGGCAAGGTCGGTGGCGGTGGAGTAGCCCTGGCCCGCGGCCTTCTTCATGACGGCAGCATTGGCCTTCATGTCGCGGACCATGCCGGCCGTGGCGGCGATGGCCAGGGACAGGGAGGCCAGCGCGTCCATGGTCGGCTCCTTATCCTCCTGCATGTCCTTCTGGTAGGTCAGCGGCAGGCCCTTGAGCACCACGACGATGGCGTTGAAGGCGCCGAGGACGCGCCCGACCTTGGCGCGCACCAGTTCCGCCGCGTCCGGGTTGCGCTTCTGCGGCATGATCGAGGAGCCGGTGGAGAAGGCATCCGACAGGCTCACGAAAGAGAAGGGCGAGGAGCACCAGATGACGATCTCCTCCGCCAGGCGGGAGAGATGCACCGCGGTGATGGTGGCTGCGGCGAGGCTCTCCATGACGAAGTCGCGGTCGGCCACGGAGTCGAGCGAGTTGGCGGTCGGACGGTCGAAGCCGAGCGCCGCGGCGGTCATGTGCCGGTCGATGGGGAAGGAGGTGCCGCAGAGCGCGGCGGCCCCCAGCGGGCTCTCGTTGAGGCGCTTGCGGGCATCTGTGAGGCGACCGCGGTCGCGCCCGACCATCTCGACATAGGCGAGCAGGTGGTGGCCGAAGGTGGTGGGCTGGGCCACCTGCAGGTGGGTGAAGCCGGGCATGACGGTGGCGGCTTCGGCAAGAGCCTTCTCGGCCAGGGCCTTCTGCAGGTCCTTCAGCTGGGCATCGAGGCCATCGACGGCGTCGCGCACCCAGAGCTTGAAATCAGTCGCCACCTGGTCGTTGCGCGAGCGCGCGGTGTGCAGGCGGCCGGCGGGCGCGCCGATGATCTCGGCGAGGCGGGCCTCGACGTTCATGTGGATGTCCTCGAGCGCCCGCTTGAAGACAAAGGTGCCGCCCTCGATCTCCGCGAGAACCTTGTCGAGGCCCCTGGTGATCGCGGCTTCGTCATCGCGGCTCACGATGCCTTGTTCGGCCAGCATCGCCACATGGGCTTTCGAGCCGGCGATGTCCTGCCTATAGAGACGCTTGTCGAAGTCGATCGAGACGTTGATGTCCTCCATCACGGCGGCCGGGCCGGACGCGTAGCGGCCGCCCCACATGGTATTGCCGGCGGTGTCGGCTTTGGTCATCGTCACGTCCCTGCAAAGGAGAAGAGCTTTTGTCCCGCGCCCGCATGACCATCCTCCTGGCAGGACTGATCGGTCTGGGCGCCGGTGGTATGGCCTTCTACTGGACGGGCGGGCCGGCGCGCAATGCATCGGCTCAGGCCTGCACTGCGGCCCGTGCCACGGCGGCCAAGCTCCAGCCGCTGGCTCGCGGCGAACTGGCGGCCTTCAAGGTCACCGAGTCGCCGATGGTTGCGCCGAACCTCGCCTTCAAGGGGCCTGACGGACGCCAGCTCACCATGGCCGATTTCCGTGGCCGCATGGTGCTGCTCAACCTCTGGGCCACCTGGTGCGCGCCCTGCCGGCACGAGATGCCCGCCCTCGACCGGTTGCAGGAGACGCTTGGCGGCGAGCGCTTCGAGGTGGTGGCGGTGAACATCGACACGCGCCATCCTGACCGCGCCACGACCTGGCTGAAAGAGACCGGCATCGCCAAGCTGGCCAATTACAACGACCACAGCGCCCGCATCTTCCAGGACCTGAAGACCGCCGGCCGCGCCTTCGGCATGCCGACGACGCTGCTGATCGACGCACAGGGCTGCGAGCTTGGCTTTCTCGCAGGGCCCGCCGAATGGGCGAGCGAGGATGCGCTTCGCCTCGTGCGCACCGCCCTCGACAACTAGGCCGCTGTCCGGACCAATCCAGATGACCGATACCGCCGCGCGCCGTGCCGCCCTCTTCGCCCTGTTCGACCGCCTCGGCATCGTCACCACGACGCACGAACACGAGGCCGTCTTCACCGTCGCGGAGAGCCGGCACGTCAAGGAGAGCATCCCCGGCGGGCACACCAAGAACCTCTTCCTCAAGGACAAGAAGGGCCGGCTGTTCCTGGTGGTGGCGCTGGGCGACGCGGTGATCGACCTGAAGCGCCTCCACGAGGTGATCGGCGCCTCGGGGCGGCTGTCCTTCGGCTCGGGCGAGCTCCTGGAGGAGGTCTGGGGTGTGAAACCGGGGTCGGTGACGCCCTTCGGGGCGATCTGCGACACGGCGGCGCAGGTCACCGTCGTGCTGGACGCGGCGATGATGCGCCACGGGATCCTGAACTATCACCCGCTCGAGAACACGGCGACCACCTCGATCCGCCGCGAGGATCTGGTGACGTTCCTCGCCGCCACGGGCCATGAGCCGCTGATCCTGCCCTGCAGCCAGGAAGACAACTGAGGTCCGCAGCTTTCTTGGCGATGCCGCCTCGCCGCGCGACAGAAACATCCGATCACGCGGCGGTGAGACATGCCATGCTACCGCCCCAATTCGGCCCCCGTGGGGCCAAGAGCGGGGACGACGTTCAGGCTGTTGCCTCGTTCCCCGGCTCGCGCCGCCCCGGACTCTTCAGCCCCCCAGCCCCCCGGGGTGCACGAACGGGACGAGCCCATCGGGTCCCCCGATGGCGAAACGTTCGGTCATCCCCTCCGACGCGAACGTGCGGGCCGGCGCTTCAGGCGCCGGCCCGTTTTCGTTTCCGCGCCACCGCTTGCCAGTGGTCGCGCGCGACCTAGATCCGGACTGCAGACAGAACGACGAGGGCCGCATGGCGCGAACCATGAAGAGACTGACCGACGACGAGCGCCGGGCGGCGCTGGCGTCGCTGCACGGCTGGATCGAGACCGAGGGCCGCGACGCCATCACGCGCCGCTTCGCGTTCCGCGACTTCTCGGAGGCCTGGGGCTTCATGAGCCGCGTCGCGCTGGTGGCCGAGCGGATGGACCACCATCCCGAATGGTTCAATGTCTATCGCACCGTTGAGGTGACGCTCTCCACCCACGATGCCGGTGGCCTGACCGAGAAGGATGTCGCGCTGGCCAAAGCGATGGATGCCATCGCCGGAATCTGATCAGCGGTCGCAGGTCCAGGCCATCACCGGCAGGCGAAGCTCGCGCTCGGCGATGAAGCCGCGGGCGTTGCGCGCCGGCACTTCCACCTCGACAAGACGCGCCGGCCCGAGTTCCACGACCTGGCGCAGGCTCACCCGCTCGCCGGCCGGCAGGCGCGCCACCGGCTGCCCGCCGAGCGGGGCGTCCACGAGATTGGCGCCCTCCGGACCAACCTCCAGTTCGAAGATGCGGCAGACGGTCGCCTGGGGTGTGGGGACCGGCGGCGCGTCGACAGCGGGCGTCGGCGCGACAGTGATGGGCACGGTGCGGACGCGCCGGGGCTGCTCGGGCGCGGCCACCTGCGGTTCGGGCGCCGCGCCGTCGCCGCCCGGCCTGACGAAGGTCATCAGCCCGGCGACGGCGAGCGCCGCCACGGCGGCGACGGCCAGAACGACGAGGATCCAGCGGAGGCGCCGCGGCCCGCGGTCGGGAACGCGGATCGAGCTGCCGCCGCGGGCGGCATCGAGGTCCTTCTCGAGCTGGAGCAGGGCGGCGAGATGGGCAATCTGCGCGTCGAGCTGGTCATACCAGCCGTCAAAATCGTGGGGTGCCGGATCGAAGGCCCGATAGGCCCTGTCGAGCCCGTCCAGGGTGGCACGCAGGTCGATATGCGGGCCGGTCGGCGGCGCGCCGATCTCCGTGCCGAAGCGGGTGATGGCGATGGCGAGGTCGTTCTCGGCCCGGGCGATGACATCGCGCAGGGCGGCGCGGGTCTCGGCATTGATGCGATGGGCGAGACGCTTCAACTGGCCCGGCGGGTCGGCGACGAGCTTCAGCTCGGCGGCGGCCCGGCGCAGCGCCTCCTCGATGGTCGCCGCCGGACGCGCGAGGCCACCGGTGCGCGCGCCATAGGCATCGAGCACATGGAAGCGGTAGCGATAGGCGGAGACGAGCGGGGCGACGTCCAAGGCAATGCGATCCCGGTTCAGGCCGTCATCGCGACGCCGGTCGTTGCGATCTGTGCGAAGCCGTGAGGGCGACCTTCGGGCCGAAGCGTGGCAAAAAGTCGCCGCCTGTCCGGTCGGACCGGCCGCACCGCGTCCCTAGCACTCGTCATGATGGTCCCCCCGCGAATCGCGAACGCGCCGGATGGCCTTCTGTTCCACGCTCTGTAGGCCAAAGGCCCCGGCGAGGCAAAACCGCGTCACGACCGACGCAGCGGGATGCGCGGCACGGTCACCGCGAGGACGCGCTCGTGGCTGAAGAGCTGCGCGTCGCGCTGCTTCATCACACCGACCAGTGCCGCACCGGCGACGAGCCCGCCGACATGGGCCCACCAGGCCGTTGCGCCGCCGTGGGAGGTGACGAGATGGACGATCTGCAGCACCACCCAGGTGCCCAGCGCCAGCCAGACGGGGATGGACAGCGGGATGATGTTGAAGACGAGTCCGAAGACACGCACCCGCGGGAAGAGCAGCAGATAGGCGGCGAGGACGCCGGAAATGGCGCCGGAGGCGCCGACCAGCGGGGCCTGCGAGCCGGCATTGACGAAAAGGTGGACCGCCCCGCCGAACAGGCCGCAGATGAGATAGAAGGCGAGGAAGCGCGCATGGCCCATGGCATCTTCGACATTGTCGGCGAAGACCCAGAGGAACAGCATGTTGCCGATGAGATGCATCCAGCCGGCGTGCATGAACATGTAGGTGAGCCAGGTCGCCCAGGAGGGCACCACCTGCAGATTCGGAGCCAGCATCGCCCCGTCGGTGAAGATCGCCGGGATCAGCCCCAGCCCCAGCGCATTGGCCTGGGCGCTCTCTGCCGGCACGAAGCCGGTGGTGAGCAGGAAGATCGCCACGTTCAGCCCAATCAGTGTGAAGGTCACATAGGGCTGGGCGATGCGACGATAGGGGTTGTTGTCGGCGAGGGGGAGGAACATGGTGCGAAGGTAGCGCGCCGCATCCCGCCCCGCCATGGCCCGCGCGGCTCGGCGCGCTTGATTCCATCATATGAGAGTTGTAGTTGCGGATGATGGAAGCGCGGTCCCGCCGCGCCCTGCCCTCCGCCCTCCAGAGGATCCCGCATGTCCGCCAAGCCTCCGACCAACGGCCTCGCGCCGCGCACCCTCGCCGCCCAGGCTCTCGGCTGGGAGGAGGCGGAGACCCATGCGGTCGTGACGCCGATCCATGTGGCGACCACCTTCATCCGCGATCCCGACAACCAGTATCGCAATGGCTTCGTCTATGGCCGCCCGGACAACCAGACGGTGCGCCAGTGCGAGGCGGTGCTGACCGCACTCGAAGAGGGCGCCGAGGCCATGCTGCTGGGCTCCGGCATGTCGGCGGCGACCGCCCTCGTCATGGCGCTGCCGGCGGGCGCACATATCGTCGCGCCGACGGTCATGTACTGGGCGCTGCGCAACTGGCTGATCAACGACGCCCCGACCTATGGCTACACGACGACCTTCGTCGACACGGCCGACCTGGCCGCGGTCAAGGCGGCCGTTGTGCCGGGCAAGACGAAGCTCGTCTGGCTCGAGACGCCGTCGAACCCGCTCTGGACAGTCTCGGACATTGCTGCGATCTCCGAGATCGCCCATGCGGCGGGGGCCATCTGCGCGGTCGATTCCACCGTCGCGACACCCGTGCTGACGCGGCCGCTGGCGCTCGGCGCCGACATCGTCATGCATGCCGCGACGAAGTACCTGAACGGCCACTCCGACGTGGTGGCGGGCGCCCTCGTCACCCGCGAGGCGAACGAGTTCTGGGCCAGGGTGCGCCGCGTGCGCTCCATGCACGGCCAGATCCTCGGGCCCTTCGAGGCCTTCCTGCTGATGCGCGGCATGCGCACGCTGCATGTGCGTGTCGAGGCGCAGGTGAAGGCGGCGCTGGCGCTCGCCGAGAAACTCGCTGCCCATCCCATGGTCGGCGAGGTGCTCTATCCCGGCCTCACCTCCCATCCCCAGCATGCGCTGGCGGCGCGGCAGATGACCGGCGGCTTCGGCGGCATGCTGTCGATCCGCGTGAAGGCCGGCGAGCAGGCGGCGATCTCGGCCGCCGCCCGCGTCGAACTGTGGAAGCGCGCCACCTCGCTCGGCGGCGTCGAGAGCCTCATCGAGCACCGTGCCTCGATCGAGGGGGCCGGCTCGCCCTGCCCGACCGACCTCCTGCGCATGTCGGTCGGCCTCGAGGCGGTGGACGATCTCTACGCCGACATCGACCGGGCGCTCAGGGCGGCGAACGCCTGAGCCACGTCACCCGCGACACAAAAAAGGCCGGCTCGGAGCCGGCCCTTTGTCGTTCCCGGGATGCGCTCGTCAGCGGAAGAGCAGCGAGGAGAGCTTGCGGCGGCCGGCAATGGTGGCCTCGTCCATCGGGCCCCAGGCCTCGAAGAACTGCACCAGCTGCTTGCGCGCGCCATCCTCGTTCCAGGTCCGGTCGCGGCGAAAGATTTCGAGCAGGTGGTCGGTCGCCTCCTCGCGCTTGCCCTTGGCATTGAGCGCCACGGCGAGGTCGAAGCGGGCCTGGTGGTCGGCCGGGTCCTGGGCGAGGCGATGCTCGAACTCGTGGATGGGACCGAGATCGGCCGCCTGCTCGGCGAGTTCCAGCGCTGCGCGGGCCGCCGCCACCGCCTTGTCATTCGCCTTGTCGGCCGGCACCTCGGCGAGGATGGCCCTGGCCTGCTCGAGGTCGCCGGTCTCGATGGCACAGCGGGCAAGGCCCGCCAGCGCATGGAGATTGTCCGGCTCGACGCCGAGGACCTGGGCATAGACCTGCGCCGCGCCGGCGGCATTGCCCTCGACGAGGGCCGCATCGGCAGCGGCCAACGCCTCGGCGAGGTCGGGGCTCACCTTGCCGCCCACCAGCTTCTCGATGAAGGCCTTCACCTGGCCTTCGGGCAGGGCGCCCATGAAACCGTCGATGCCCTGGCCCTTGTCGAAGGCAATCACCGCCGGGATCGACTGGATGCCGAGCTGCCCGGCGATCTCCGGGTGCTTGTCGATGTCCATCTTCACCAGCTTCACCTTGCCCTTGAAGGACTGGACGACCTTCTCGAGAACGGGGGTGAGCTGCTTGCAGGGGCCACACCAGGTGGCCCAGAAATCGACGAGAACCGGCTGCTTCTTCGATTCCTCCAGCACGTCCTTCACGAAGTCGCGGGTCGTGGTGTCCTTGATGAGGTCGCCGGCCGGAGCCGCAGCGGGAGCGGGGGCCGCAGCCGGGGGCTGGGGCGCGCCGCCGAAGCCGCCCCCGAAGGATCCGCCGAAAGATGCGCCGAACTTGGCGCCGCCATTGCCGCTCATGTGGATCTCCCTGGCGCGGCGGATGCTCGCCGCGCACGGTCGTTATCAATCGTCGCCGCATAGATGGCCGCTCGGCCACAAAATGCAACGCCGAAGTACGCGCTGACCCTGCGGCTCTCCGCCCTTCGGCATCGGCCAGACGGCCGGTCGGCCTCGCCTTGACTGCGAGGAGGCCGCCTTTAGCGTTCCCGATAGAACAGGACGGCGGCAGACCGGTCGGGAGGACAACGTGACGAGGACGGGGCCGCTTGCCGGCGTGACCATCGTGGAATTCCAGGGTCTTGGACCCGGACCCTTCTGCGCCATGATGCTGGCCGATCTCGGTGCCGACATCATCCGCATCGACCGTGCCGGCAAGGCGGCCTGGAACGCCGGTGACGCGCTCGGCCGCGGCCGCCGTTCCATCGCCGTGAACCTCAAGGCGCCGGGCGCCGCCGATCTCGTGCTGAAGATCATCGCCCGCGCCGATGCGCTGGTGGAAGGCTTCCGGCCGGGCGTCATGGAACGCCTCGGCCTCGGGCCGGACGTGTGCCTGACGGCCAATCCGCGGCTTGTCTATGGCCGCATGACCGGCTGGGGCCAGGAGGGGCCCTATGGCCCCGCTCCGGGCCACGACATCAACTATCTCGCGCTCTCCGGCATGCTCTGGCCGCTGGGGCCCGCCGACCGCCCGCCCGTACCGCCCTTGAACCTCGCCGCTGATTTCGGCGGCGGCGGCATGATGCTGGCGCTCGGTATCGTCGCAGCGCTCTACAGCGCCAAGGCGACCGGCAAGGGCCAGGTGGTCGATGCTGCCATGGTGGACGGAGCTGCCGTCCTCGGCACGATGATCTTCGGGATGATCAATGCCGGCACCTGGAAGGTGGCGCGCGAGGCCAACATGCTCGACGGTGGCGCGCCCTTCTACGGCGTCTATGACACCGCCGACGGCAAATATGTCTCGATCGGCTCTCTGGAGCCGCAGTTCTATGCCGAATTGCTGAAGGGCCTCGGGCTGACCGACCCGCGTTTTGCCAAGCAATGGGACAAGGCCATGTGGCCGGACCTGCGCCGCGCCATCGCCGACACGTTCCGCTCCAAGACGCGCGACGAATGGTCCGCCCTGCTCGACGGCCGGGAGATCTGCTACGCGCCCGTCCTCGATCCGCGCGAGGCTGCGACCCATCCGCACAACATCGCCCGCGGCACCTTCGTCGCGACGCCGACCGGCCCGGTGCCGAAGCCGGCGCCGCGCTTCTCCGTCACGGCGACCGAGGTCGCACCCCACGCGCGCGGACCAGGCGCGGAGAGCCGCGCCATCCTCACAGAGGCCGGCCTGTCCGCCGCCGAGATCGACGCCGCCCTCGCCTCCGGGCTGGTGGCAGAAAGGACCTGACCGATGGCCATCACCTATGAGGTCTCCGAGGGCATCGCCACCCTCACGCTGAACCGGCCCGAGCGGCTGAACGCCTTCAACGACGCGCTGGTGAACGGGGCGCTGACGTCCATCGCCGCGGCGCGGGTCGATCCGGCCGTGAAGGCATTGGTGATCACCGGCAATGGTCGCGGCTTCTGCGCCGGGGCCGATCTCGCGGGCGGGCTCGCCCCGACCGGCGAGGGCGTCAACGCCTCCATGCGCGACCTGTTCAATCCGCTCATCCTCGCCATCGATGATTTCCCGAAGCCGACGGTCGCGGCCATCAACGGCGTCGCGGCGGGCGCCGGCGTCGGACTGGCTCTTGTCTGCGACATCGCGGTCGCGGCCCGATCGGCCTCCTTCGTGCTGACCTTCGGACCGCAGCTCGGCCTCGTGCCGGATCTCGGCGTGACATGGTTCCTGCCGCGCGCCATCGGCCGCGCCCGCGCCCGGGCCCTGGCCCTGCTCGGCGACAAGCTGCCGGCGCAAACCGCGGCCGACTGGGGCCTCGTCTGGACCTGTGTCGACGACGAGCAGTGCATGCCGACGGCGCGGGCCCTCGCCACCCGTCTCGGCCGTGGTTCGGCGGAGGCGTTCTTCGAAATCCGCCGGCTGATGGACAAGGCCGAGACGAACGACCTTGCCACCCAGCTCGACGCCGAGCGGGAGACGCAGGTCGGCCTGATCGTCAAGCCGGCCTTCATGGAAGGCGTGAAGAACTTCCTTGCGAAGAAGGCGGGGTGACAGGGCCACGCGGGCGCCTATCCTGACGGCAAAACATCAGGAGGACGCCCATGACCGACAGCTTCGACGACATCATCGCCGCGGCGCGACCGCTCATCGCCTCGGCGCCGGTTTGCGACGCACTGGACGAGCACGGCTACCACCGCCAGATCCTTCCCGCCTCTATCCGCCCTGTCGATGACGGGACCGTGCTGTTCGGCCCGGCGCGAACGGGCAGCTACAAGGTCATCCACGAGCGCATCGCGAACATCTACGACCTTGAGATCGCCCTCGTCGACGACCTGAAGCCCGGCGAGGTCTGCGTCATGGCGACCGGCGCCAACACCGCCATCGGCCCCTGGGGCGAACTGCTCTCGACCCGCGCCCGCTATCTCGAAGCCGCCGGCTTCCTCACCGATGGCGCCGCACGCGACGTCGTCGCCATCCGCGCCATGGGCTTTCCGGTCTTCACCGGCGCCCTGTCACCCGCCGACACGCAATATCGCGGCATGATGGTGGAGAAGGATACGCCGATCCGCATCGGCGAGGTCGCCATCGCCCCCGGCGACATCATCGTCGGCGATGTCGACGGCGTCGTGGTGGTGCCGCGCGCGGCAGCCCTGGCCGTGCTCTCCACCGCCATGGGCAAGATCACCGGCGAGCGGCGCATGCGCGCCGATCTCGAGGCCGGCATGTCGCTGGCGGAGGCCTTCGCCAAGCATGGCCTGCTGTGAGGCCAAGCCTCAGGCCACGCTCTCCAGCGACGGTGCGGTGGGCGGGGAGGCCTGCTGGCGGTCTCCCCACTGCAGCTTCTTGTAGTTGAAGCCGCGCTGGATGGTCGGCTTGACGATGGCGAAGTAGGGGGAAATGTCGAAATCCCGCGGCGCGTAGAGGGAGTGGTGGCGGATGTGCAGGATCTCCCGCCGCGCCGCCTTGCCGCGCACCCGCTGTTCGCCGTCACGGGCGCAACGCTCGACCTTCGGCAGGATCGGATAGCGCACCTGTTCGAAGGCCTGGGCGATCAGCGTCGAGCAGATGGCACGCGTCGGGTCGCCCGAGCCGAAGGCGATCATCCGCCGACGCCAGCGCACCGGCACAGGCATGGGGATGAGGAAACGCAGCATGTCGAGGATGTTCTTCAGGTCGTAGTCGAGGCCAATGCGCTCGATCATGAAGCCGCAGGCCCGGCACTGGTCCTCTTCGGTCAGGCCGACCGGCCGGCAGATGCGGGTGTGGAAATCGCGATACTTCGACAGCGGCGCCGAAATCACGCCCTCACCGAGATAGGCCTCCACCAGCACATGCGGCTCGCCATTGGGCTCCGTGCGGCCGGCGATCGGCCCCACATACATGGCGGCATGCGACCAGGTGGACTGGGTCAGGTACTTGATGACGGCGGAGATGCGCGTGTCGCCCTCCACCAGCAGGATGTCGCCGGGCCTGAGCGTCGAGGCGAGCGCGTTGGGGTCGCTCGGCGTCGTCGGCTCGTAGCCGGGCGAGCGCTTTCCGAGAATGCCGGCGAGCCGCCGGCCTAAAGCATCGAGAATGCGGTCTCCCATGGTGGTCCCTCCCCAGGGACGTTCGTGTCTTGAGGTGCAAGTGTGGGTCGCCGCGTGTTGACAAGGCGTTCACGTCGCGGCATCCGCGCCGCCATGAAGCCGCCGAATGCGTGCTATAGCCCGTGCCAATGATCGGGATTCGCCAAGCACGATGAACGGACCGTTGATGACCCGGCGCCGCCTGCTCGCCGCCTCAGCCACCCTTCCTGCGGCCCCCGCGCTGGCCCAGACCGCGCGCCAGCCGGCGAGCGAGGTCGACGTGATCGTCATCGGTGCGGGCGCCGCCGGCATCGCCGCGGCCCGCCGCCTCACCGCCGCCGGCCGATCGGTGATCGTGCTGGAAGCCAAGGCGCAGGCGGGCGGTCGCTGCATCGTCGACACGGTCAATTTCGGCATGCCGATGGACCTCGGCGCGCACTGGATCCACGCTCCAGCCGACAATCCCGTCGTGCCGCTGGCGCGGGCCGCAGGGTTCACGCTCTACGACGATCCCGACCGTCCCCGCCTGATGATCAAGGGCCGGTCCCCGCGCGAGGGCGAGTGGGAGACGTTCGCCGCTGCCCTGGTCCGGGCGCAGCGGGCGATCATCGAGGCAGGCGAGGCCGGGCGGGAGATTCCGCTTTCGGCCGCCATGCCGACCAATCTCAGGGACTGGGCGGCGACGATCGATTTCCTCAAGGGCGCCTGGGATTCCGGCAAGGAGACATCGGAGATCTCCTGCGTCGACTTCTACAACGCCATCGAGACGCGCGATCTGTTCTGCCGCCAGGGCTATGGGGCGATCCTCGCCAAGCTGGCGGAGGGACTGCCCATTCGCCTGTCGACGCCGGTGACGAAGGTCGACTGGTCCGGCCGCGGAGTCACGGTGGAGACGCCCGCCGGGGCGCTGCGCGCGCGTGCCGTCATCGTCACGGTCTCGACTGCGGTGCTGGCGTCGGGGACGATCCGCTTCACCCCGGCCCTGCCGAAGCGCCAGGCGGATGCGGTGGCGGCCCTGACCTGCGGCACCTACGAGCATCTGATCGTGCGGCTGGCCGGCAATCCGCTGGACGCCAAGCCGGACGAGCCTCTGGTGGTGAAGGCCGACACAACCGCGACGGCCAAGCCGCTGGCGCGGATCGGCGGCTCCGACTGGTGGTATCTCGACATCGGCGGGCGCTTCGCCCGTGACCTGGCGGCAGCCGGCGAGACAGCCATGAAGGCCTTCGCGGCGGAGTTCGTCGGCAACGAATTCGGGCCGCAGGCGCGCCGGGCGCTCGGCGAGATCCACGTCACCTCCTGGTCCACCGATCCCTTCATCCGCGGCGCCTGGTCGGTCGCAGGACCTGGCGCCACGCCGCAGCGGCTGCGCCTCGCGGAGCCCGTGGGCCAGCGGCTGCTGATCGCTGGCGAGGCGACCGACGAGGGGCTGTGGGGCACGGTCGGCGGTGCCTTCGCCTCGGGCGAACGGGCGGCCGAGCAGGCGCTGCGCTGGATCGCTCCGGCGGCCCAGGGCCGGCGCCGCTGAGGCCATCTTAGCGGCTCGTTAACGTTAACGGATTATGACCGGACGACTTCGGGACTTCCCGTGGAGTTCGTCATGTCCGCCGCCCCTCGTCTTCGCCTCGCCGCCCTCCTCGCCTCGGCCGCGCTGCTCTGCGGCGGCTGCTCGCTCACCGCCGGCCGCGGCGGCGACATCACCGGCTCCGTCGGCTCGGCGCCGATGACCGAACAGGCCGCCCGCGCCCAGCTCGAAAGCCTCGCCGAGCGCTACCGCACGAACCCCGGCGACACCGCCAATGCCATGCGCTACAGCCGGGCGCTGCGCGCCACCGGCCAGGCCGTGCAGGCGGTGGCCGTGCTGGAGCGCGTCGCCATCCGCGACGGCCGCAACATGGCGCTGCTCGGCGAATTCGGCCGGGCGCTTGCCGATGCCGGCCGCTACGACCAGGCCCTGCAGGTGCTGCAGCGCGCCCATCGCCCGGACCAGCCGGACTGGCGCATCTACAACGTCCAGGGCACCATCTACGACCAGATGGGGCGGCCGCAGGAGGCCCAGGCGCTCTACAACGACGCGCTGAAGATCGCCCCGGGCGAACCTGCCATCCTCACCAATCTCGGCCTGTCCTACGCGCTCTCGCGCCAGTTGCCGCAGGCCGAGCAGACCCTGCGGCAAGCCGCCTCGCACCCGCAGGCCGACAAGCGGGCGCGGCAGAACCTCGCCCTGGTGGTGGGCCTTCAGGGCCGTTTCGCCGAGGCCGAGGAGATCGCCCGCAAGGACCTTCCCCCCGCCGAGGCGGAGGAAAACATGGCCTATCTCCGCGCCATGGTGGCGCAGCCGAATTCCTGGGCGCAGATCCGCCAGGCTGACCGGCGGGGACAGGGCCAGCGAACGGGACAGACGCCGCCCACGACGCCAGCTGCCCCGCCGGCTCCGCGCGGCTGAGGAAGCGGTGCGGCTCACCTCTCCCCGGCGGGGAGAGGTCGACGAGCGCAGCGAGGCGGGAGAGGGGGAGAGACCTCTCCGGACAAGCCTGGCCCCCTCTCCCGGCCTGCGGCCGACCTCTCCCCGCCGGGGGAGAGGTAAAGGGGGCGCCCTTGCCTTCGGGCACCTCCAACGAAAAAGCCCGGCGCGAGGCCGGGCTTTTCCAATAGGAGTCTTGAGCGAAGGGCTTACTCGGCGGCGAGCTGCACCGAGGGGGCGGCCGCCTTCACGTCGGCGTCCACATAGGGCTCGAACTTCGCGAAATTGTCCTGGAACATCTGCACGAGCTTGCGCGCGGTGGCGTCGAACTCGGCTTTGTCGCGCCAGGTCTTGATCGGATAGAGCATGTGCGGCGGCACGCCCGGCACCGAGGTCGGCACCGCGAAGCCGAAATAGGGATCGCGGCGGAAGTCGGCGCGGTTGAGCGAGCCGTCGAGGGCCGAGCGCAGCAGCAGGCGGGTGATCGAGATCGGCATGCGGCGGCCGACGCCGTGCTTGCCGCCGGTCCAGCCGGTGTTCACCAGCCAGCAGTCGACATGGTGCTTGCCGATCAGCTCGCGCAGCAGGTTGCCGTATTCCGACGGGTGGCGCGGCATGAAGGGCGCGCCGAAGCAGGTCGAGAAGGTCGGCTGCGGCTCGGTGACGCCCTTCTCCGTGCCGGCGACCTTCGCCGTGAAGCCGGAGAGGAAGTGGTACATCGCCTCGGCCGGGGTCAGCTTGGCGATGGGCGGCATGACACCGAAGGCATCGGCGGTCAGCATGACGATGTTCTTCGGATGGCCGGCGCGGCCGGTCTCCGAGGCATTGGCGATGAAGTGCAGCGGATAGGCGACGCGGGTGTTCTCGGTCTTCGAGCCGTCGTCGAAATCCGGAATGCGGGTGACCGGGTCGATCACCACGTTCTCCATCACCGAGCCGAAGCGCTCGGTGGTGGCGTAGATCTCGGGCTCGGCCTCGCGCGACAGCTTGATGGCCTTGGCGTAGCAGCCGCCCTCGAAATTGAAGATGCCGTCCTTGCCCCAGCCATGCTCGTCGTCACCGATGAGGGTCCGCGAGGCATCCGCCGACAGCGTGGTCTTGCCGGTGCCGGAGAGGCCGAAGAACACGGCGACGTCGCCGTTCGGGCCGACATTGGCCGAGCAGTGCATCGGCATGACCTTCTGCGGCGGCAGGAGGAAGTTGAGCATGGTGAAGACGCTCTTCTTCATCTCGCCGGCATAGGAGGTGCCGCCGATCAGCACGATCTTGCGGGTGAAGTCGCAGGCGATCACCGTCTCGGTGCGCACGCCGTACTTCTTCGGGTCGGCCTTGAACGAGGGCAGGTCGACGATGGTCATGTCCGGGACGAAGGAGGCGAGCTCCTCGTGCTTCGGACGGATCAGCAGGTTGCGGATGAAGAGGTTGTGCCAGGCATATTCGGTGAAGACGCGCGTCTTGATACGCGTCGCCGGGTCGGCGCCGCCATGCAGGTCCTGCACGAAGAGCTCGCGGCCCTTGGCATGCTCAAGCATGTCGGCCTTGAGCAGCTCGAAGGCTTCCGGCGTGATGGCGCCATTGTTGTCCCACCAGACCGTGTTTTCCGTCGTGGCGTCGCGGACGACGAACTTGTCCTTGGGCGAACGGCCGGTGTGCTGGCCGGTCTCGGCGACGAGCGGGCCGCCGGCGGAGAGCTTGGCTTCGCCGCGGGCGATCGATTCCTCGACCAGCTTCGGCTCCAGATAGTTCCAGTGCAGGGCCTTCAGCCCCGAAAAGCCGAACGCGTCGGCCCCATGCGCCTTGTTCCAGGTTCCGGTCTCGGCCAAGGAAGTCCTCCCCTACGGGTCATCGTCAGGGCGCGGCGAGCGCCTGTGCACTGCCATGATGTCGGCGCCGGGGACAGGGCCGCGGCGGAGGCGATCCCCCTAATCCAAAGGCGGTTTGCCGGCAAGCCCACCGCACGGCAGACAAGGCCGGAAACGCCGGGATTTTCGGGAACGCGGTGAACGGCGAAGGGGGTTCACATCGGGCGTGGCAGGGGGTGGATTCCACCCCCCGGCCCTTGCCATTCACCCCGGGACCGCCCATGAGGCGGGCCATGAGTGCCGGGACTCCTCCCCTGACGCGCCACAGGGCGCCGACCCTGCGCAGCGGCGCCGACCTCGCCGCGGCGGGCCTCGTCGCGCCGGAGGCGGTGGCGGCTGCGACCAAAGTCGGGGCCCGCTATGCGATCGCCGTCAGCCCGGCCATGGCCGATCTGATGGCGGGTCGTGGCGCGGATGACCCCATCGCGCGGCAGTTCCTGCCCGACGAGCGTGAGCTCGACATCCGGCCGGAGGAGCGCGCCGACCCGATCGGCGACGAAGCCCATTCGCCGGTGAAGGGCATCGTCCATCGCTATCCCGACCGGGTGCTCCTGAAGATCGTCCATGCCTGCCCGGTCTATTGCCGTTTCTGCTTCCGCCGCGAGATGGTGGGACCGGAGGGCCTGGGCGCATTGGACGCAGCCGAATTGTCCGCCGCCCTCGCCTATGTCGCGGCCCGGCCGGCCATCTTCGAGGTGATCCTCACCGGCGGCGACCCGATGGTGCTCTCGGCGAGGCGCGTCCGCGAGGTCACGCGGGCCATTGCCGCCATCCCGCATGTGAAGGTGATCCGCTGGCACACCCGCGTGCCGGTCGTGGCGCCCGAGCGCATCACGCCGGATTATGCCCGCGCCCTCCGCGCGCCGGGCAAGGCCGTCTATGTCGCCGTCCACGCCAACCATGCCCGCGAGTTCACGGCGGATGCCCAGCGGGCGCTTGGCCTCCTCGCCGATGCCGGCATCGCGCTCGTCAGCCAGTCGGTGCTGCTGCGGGGCGTCAACGACGATGCCGGGACGCTGGCCGACCTGATGCGCGCCTTCGTCGCCAACCGCGTGAAGCCCTACTACCTGCATCATCCCGACATGGCGCCGGGCACCGCCCATTTCCGCCTGTCGGTGGCCGAGGGGCAGGCGCTGGTGGCGCAGTTGCGCGGCCGGCTCTCGGGCCTCGCTCAGCCGACCTATGTGCTGGACATTCCCGGCGGCGAGGGCAAGGTCCCCGTCGGACCCGCCTATCTCGGCGACGGCGACGTCGCGGACTGGCGCGGCCGCCGCCACCCCTATCCCCCGCACGACACCGAAGGCTGAGCCATGGACGTCACGGATTCGAACGGGGCCGTCCTCAAGGACGGCGACAGCGTCACGCTGATCAAGGACCTCAAGGTGCGGGGCACTTCCGTCACGCTGAAGCGCGGCACGCGGGTGAAGGCGATCCGCCTCACCGACGACCCGGACGAGGTCGAGTGCAGCGTCGACAAGGTGAAGGGCCTGGTGCTCAGGACGGAGTTCCTGAAGAAGGCGTGAGGCGGGGGAGCAGAGCTCGGCAGTTACCGGCAGAGGCGTGAACGCCGTTTCCGTCGTTTCGTTGCGGTTGGCGGGCCCGAGGCCTTGGCCCTTGGCGATCTCCGCACCCTCCGATCAAGATTGCAGATTCAGTCAATCTGACTGACGAGCCAACGCTCGAACACGTCACCAGCCGGGTTGGTGGAGCGGAGAGGCTTCAGCAACCAATACCCGAAGCTGGATGGGGCAGCGATATCGGCCAGCGGGGTCAAGAGCCTTTCTGTCCTCAACAGGTCGGACAGCAACCACAGCCGCCCCATGGCAAGTCCGTGCCCGGCGAGAACGGTATCGACGACAAGGCCGTATTCCGTGAGGTGACTATCCCCGCCTCTCCAGGGTGACGTTACGGATGTTTCACGCCAACGCTCCCAATCGCTTGTCGTTGAATTGAGAATGCGCGGCGCCGATGCGAGATCGTCCAAAGTCGGGGCGGGCGGCAGTGTCTTTGCGAATGCCTGACTGACGATCGGCGATAAGCGCTCAGGGACGAGCAAGCGGCCATTGCATCCAGGCCATGGCCCAATTCCGTAGCGGATTGCGAGGTCACACTCACCTTTGCTCACATCGGAAAGGGCGAGGCTCGGGTCGATCCGGAGGTCAATGTCAGGATGGTCCTGCGCCCATGTTGGCAGGCGCGGCGCCAACCAGAAGCGGCCGAAGGAGGGCAGTACGCTCAGTCGGAGCACCCGCTTGCCGCGCGCGACGGTGGTTCGGACCTGTTCAGTGGCCAGCGCAATCCGAGTCAGAGCCTCGGTGACTGACTGGAAGTAGCGCTCGCCTTCCAACGTGAAGCGGATGCCACGGGCTTCCCGCACGAAGAGCCGGACGCCGAGGTCTGTCTCCAGATTGCGGATGTGATGGCTCACCGCACTCTGAGTGATCAGCAGTTCCTGTCCCGCCGCCCGAAAACTCTGGAGGCGCCCCACCGCTTCGAAGGCGCGCAGGCTGGGGAGGTTCGGCAGGTGCGGGGGCTGGCGCATGACTCTGACAGGGACGATCCAGACATGAGTGGGATCGATCGCTCGATTGTCAACTTTGAATGAGGTGCCGCGTTCGGGAAAAGCGTTCAATCCCGGTCCGCTGCTTAGGCCGAGGAGGCCCCATGGACATCACCCGCTTCGAACCCGCCACCCTGTATTCTGCCGCCGTGCGCTCGAACGGCTTTCTGTTCCTTTCAGGCATCACACCCAAGAACCGCCAGGCCGATATTCAGGGGCAAACACGCGAGGTGCTCGCCGAGATTGACCGCCTGCTCGGGCTCGGAGGTCTCGAACGCAGCCGGGTCGTCTCGGCAATGATCTGGGTGTCGGACATCAGGCTGCGCGATGCGATGAACGAGGAGTGGGTCGGCTGGGTCGGCGATCACCGTCCGGCACGGGCCTGCGTCGAGGCAAAACTCGCCGATCCAGCCATGCTGGTCGAGATTCAAGTCACCGCCGCAGCGTAGGGATCCGCCATGATCGATGTCGATAGCTTGCGGGCCGCCACTCCCGGCTGCACGCAGATCACGCATTTCAACAATGCCAGTTGCACTCTGCCGAGCCATGAGACCCTCGCGGTCATCAAGGCTCATCTCGACCGCGAAGCGTTTGAAGGCCCCAGCGAAGCCGGCGTGGCCGTGGCCGCGGACATCCAGCAGACGCGCGTCGCCGCAGCGACCCTGCTCGGCGCCGATGCATCGGAAATCGCGCTGACGGGGAGCGGTTCGCAGGGCTGGGGCCTCGCCTTTGCCGCGATGCCCCCCCTCGGTGCGGGCGACCGCGTGCTGGTCGGCATGCACGAATGGGGTGGCAACCTCAGCACCCTGGCCCGTGCCGCGGAGCGCGCCGGGGCGAGCGTGGAGATCGTCCCCAATGATGAGCAGGGGGCATTCTCGGTCGAGGCCCTGAGCGCTATGCTCGACGAGCGGGTTCGCCTGGTGGCGCTGACATGGTGTCCGGCCACCAACGGCGTGGTCAACGATGCAGCGGCCGTCGGCGCGATCACCCGAGCAGCAGGGATTCCATTCTTCGTCGATGCCGGTCAGGCGATCGGCCAATTGCCGGTTGATGTCGAGGCAATTGGCTGTGACGTTCTGAAAGGAGCCGGCCGCAAGGCTCTGCGCGGACCGCGCGGAACCGCGTTGCTCTATGTGCGGAAGTCGTTTCTCAGCCGACTGGAGCCCCCCTACCTCGATGTCGTGTCGGCGCCCTACGGGCCCGATGGCGCAACCCTGCGGGACGATGCCCGACGGTTCGAGACCGGCGAAAATCCGTTTGCGTTGCAACTGGCGCTGGGTGTGGCGATCCGCGCAACCCTGAAGCTCGGCGTTCCGGCAATTCGCGAGAGAATCGACCGGCAAGCCTCCACGCTGCGCGCGGTGCTGGCCGGGCTTCCCGGTGTGACCGTGCATGACGCCGGACCGGTTCGCTCATCGATTGTCAGCTTTACCGTGGAGGGCCATACGCCGGCGAGCGTCCGTGACCGGCTTGCTGCAGACGCGATCACCGTGGGAGCCATCGCCGAGGCCTATACGCCGTTCGACATGCGGGCCCGGCAACTGCCGGCCATCGTCAGAGCATCGGTCAGCTACCTGACCACCGATGCTGAGATCGACCGTCTGGCCTCCGCCGTCAACCAGATCTCAAGAGGACGCTGATCGACTGCGAGTTGAACCGGGCCCCCCACAGCGCTCCGCCCGAATGGGCGGCAACCGGCCTGGACCCCTGCCCCTCACGCCTTCGGCTCGGGCCGGTGCTTGCCGCCCGGCCCCTGGCCGCGGCGATAGACCATCACCGTGCGCTTGAAGGTGATCACCACGTCGCCGGCCTGGGTGTAGCCCTTGGTGCGCACCGTGAGGATGCCGACCTCCGGCCGCGAGCCGGAATCGCGCTTCTCCAGCACCTCGCTCTCCGAGTAAATCGTGTCCCCCTCATAGACCGGGTGCGGCAGGCGCACCTCGTCCCAGCCGAGATTGGCGAAGACGTTCTGGCTGATGTCGGTGACGGACTGGCCGGTGACCAGCGCGATGGTGAAGCAGGAATTGACCAGCTGCTTGCCGAAGCCGGTATTGGCCGCATAGTTCGCGTCGAAATGCGGGTGGGCGGTATTCTGGGTCAGCAGCGTGAACCAGATGTTGTCGGCCTGGGTGACGGTGCGCCCGAGCGGGTGCTTGTAGACGTCGCCGATCTCGAAATCCTCGAAGAAGCGGCCCTGCCAGCCCGGCTTCACGCTCATCGCTCACTCCATCGGTCGCGGCCCTCGCGCCTTGGCCACGCTCATGCCGCAGACGGGGGCGGGCGACAACCCGGCCGGACGGGGGCGGCTCATTCGGCGATGGGAACGCGCCCGGCGACGGTGATCGCCTCGGGCGTCAGGTGGCAGCGATAGGCCAGCATCTCGACGCCGCGGCCACGCGCCCGGTCGAAGGCCTCGCCATAGGCCCGGTCGATGTCACGGGCCAGCGCGAAGGTCTCCGCGCCGCCATACTGGATGAGGAAGACCATCACCGCCCGGTGGCCGGCTGCGACCATGTCGCCGAGCTCCTCGAGGTGCTTGGCGCCACGCGCCGTCACCGAATCCGGAAACTCGGCAAGGCCGGGCTGGCGCATGAGGTGGACGTTCTTCACCTCGACATAGCAGGGTGGACGATTCCCCCCGCTCAGCATCATGTCGACGCGGCTCGCCTTGCCATAGGCGACCTCGCGCTTGAGGTCCGGGTAGCCGGTAAGTTCGGTAATGGTGCCGTCGCGGATCGCCTCATCGACGAGGGTGTTGGGATGGGCGGTGTTGATGCCGATCATCTCCGGCCCGAAGCCGACATCGGCCTCCACCAGTTCCCAGGAATGGCTGAGCTTCCGCGCGGGATTGTCGGATTTTGACAGCCAGACGCGGTTGCCCTCGCCCTGGAGCCCCATCATCGAGCCGGGATTGGCGCAATGGGCGGTGATCGCCTCGCCGCTGTCGAGGATCACGTCCGCCAGGAAGCGCTTGTAGCGCTTGACCAGGCGGCCGGGGACGAGCGGCGAGACGAAGCGCATGGGCGGATCAGGCCACCTTGCCCCCGAGCTCGTCCTCGACATGGGCGCGGACGATCTCCTCGAAGCTCGTCTCCGCCTTGAAACCGAGGGAGGCGGCGCGCTTGGCGTCGAAGCGGCGCGACCAGCCGGAAACGATGCGGATGATGAGCTCGTCCGGCTCACGGCGCACCAGCTTCAGCGCCTTGTCGCCGCCGATCTTGCGCAGCGCCTCGAGCTGCTCGCCGACGGAAGCGGCGACGCCGGGCATGGCGAGGCTGCGACGCCAGCCGAGCTGGGCCGTGTCCATGGTCGCGGCATGGATGAGGAAGCCCACCGCCGAGCGCGGGCTCGCATGGGTGTGCACCACGTCCTCGCCGACGGGCAGGATCGCCTCCTGGCCGACCAGCGGCTCGCGGATGATGTTGGAGAAGAAGCCGGAGGCCGCCTTGTTGGGCTTGCCGGGGCGCACGCAGATGGTCGGCAGGCGGATACCTATGCCGTCGAAGAAGCCCTTGCGCGAATAGTCGGCGAGCAGCAGTTCGCCGATGGCCTTCTGCGTGCCGTAGCTGGTGAGCGGGGTGAGGAAGAACTCGTCGTGGATGGCGTCGGGGAAGGGCGCGCCATAGACGGCGATGGACGAGGTGAAGACGACGCGCGGGTGATAGGGCGCCTTCACGCCCTCCTGGCGGATCGCCTCGAAGAGCTGGCGGGTGCCGTCGAGATTGATGCGGTAGCCCTTGTCGAAATCGACCTCGGCCTCGCCGGAGACGATGGCGGCGAGGTGGAAGATGACATCGGGGCGGCCGGCGACCATGGGGCCGGCGGTGTTGGGAAAGGAGATGTCGACGGCCCAGCTCGTCACCTTGCCGGAAAAGCCGGCAGGCGCCTCGGGCGCCACCACGTCGACCAGCGACAGTTCGGTGACCGGCTGGCCGCCGAGCCCGCCGTCCTTCACCAGGCATTCGGTGAGCTTGCGGCCGATCATGCCGGCGGCGCCGATGATCAGGATATGCATGGGCGTGTCCTCGTCTTTTGAATCGATTTGGACGCACGCTAGCGCGCCCCGCGGTGGCGGGGAATGGGCGCGCCGCGAAGAGGCGCCGTGCGCGGGACGGGTAACGGGATCAGCGCGCCAGATGCTCGGGCGCGACCGCAAGGCGGGCGTCGAGGCCGGCCTGCAGCCAGGTGATGTCCAGACCGGTGCGGAACTGGCCCGCCAGCACCTTCTGGATCAGCTCGGTGCCGAAGCCCTGGCGCGCCGGCCTGGCGATGGGGCGCTCCGACCGTTCGCGCCAGGTGATCTCGACGCGCTCGCTCCCGCGCACGACGGACAGTGCGAGGCGGCCGTCGCTGCCGGCCAGCGCGCCATATTTCACCGCGTTGGTGGCGAGTTCGTGCACCATCAATGCGAAGGCGGTGGCGGCCCGCGGGCCGATCTCGATCTCGTCGCCCTCCAGCGTCACGGCGCCTGGGCGAAGGTCGTCATAGGGCGCGAGCATCTGGCGCAGGAAGCCAAGGAGGGGCACACGCTCGCCGCGCTGCAGGCCGCCAGGAGCGACATATTGCGTCGCCTGGGCGAGAGCGGCGATGCGCTCGCTGACCGCGCGGGCGAAGGCGAGGTGCTCGGTCTGGGAACGTGCCGACAGCATGATGACGCCCTGCACCACCGCGAAGACGTTCTTGATGCGGTGGGCGAGCTCGCGGGCGAGAAGCTCCTTCTCCTCCTCCGCGACCCGGCGCGCCGTCACGTCGATATGGGCGCCGACGAGGCGCAGGGGCTCGCCGCTCTGGCCGCGCTCGATCTCCGCCTTGGCGAGGATCCAGCGCAAGGCCCCGTCAGAGGGCCGGATGATGCGGTATTCGGCGGTGTAGTCCGTGTCGGTGCCGGCCACCGCGGCCTTGAAATGCTCAACCACCCGCTGGCGATCCTCGGCATGGATGCGGGCGACCCAGGCCTCGTGGGTCTCATGGGTGGCATCCTCGGGCAGGCCATGGAGCTGGAGATATTCGGGTGACCGGCGGTTGCGAAACTGGCCTCCGGTCAGGTCGACCTCGAGGCCGCCGACCTGTCCGATCCGTTGCACCCGCGCCAGCTCCGCCTCTCGCTGATGAAGCCGTTCGGCGACATCGTGCTCCGCGTCGCCGGCCCTCCCCGTGTCGCGCATGGGTCTCCTTCACCGGCCCATAGCGCCGGACCTGCGTCAACGCGGTCAATGGGAGCTGGTTCCAACTGCGTGGAGAGACTTTGACGACGGAACCGCCGGCGTTGTCAGCGCTTGTCTCGGCATCACCTCAGGAGACAGCCATGAGCCACGAAGCCGGGACCCCGGACGCCGTCTACGACCTCATCGAGACCATCGGCATCGGTATGCTGGTTACGTCGCGCCAGGGCGCGGACATGCTGCGCGCCCGCCCGATGGCCGCGTCGGTGAAGCGGCAGGAGAATGCGATCTTCTTCCTCACCGATGCCGAAGGTTCCAAGGACGACGAAGTGCGCGAGGACCCGAAGGTCTGCCTGGCCTTCGCCGACCCGAAGGGTCAGCGCTATGTCTCGGTCTCGGGGACAGCGCGCATCAGCAACGACCGCGCCCGCATCAAGGAGCTCTGGTCGGTCGGGGCCCAGGCCTTCTGGGACACGCCGGACGACCCGGCGATCCAACTCGTCGAGGTTCGTCCGACGGAGGCCGAATTCTGGCAGGGCCCGGGGCGCATTGTCAGCGCTGTGAAGATGGCCGTGGCGGCGGCGACGGGCGGGCGTCCGGATCTCGGCACCAATGCCAAGGTCGGAATGCGCTGAGCCGCAGCAGCCCGGTCAGACGCGACAAGGGGGAGCCGGCGGCTCCCCCTTTTTGATGGTGCTCAGGGAATCGCAGGCGCGGGCGTCGGCGGACCGGCGCCATCCGCCTAGCGATCTCCCGGCATGATCGCATCCGGCTCGTCCGATGGACGGGGTTCCGGGAGGATCACGTCATGATCGATCTGGACGTGGCGTTTGGGCAGCTTGACCGGCCCCTCGCCGGTTTTGGCCGGGGGTGTCGGCAGGTCGGTGGGTATGGCGCGGCTCCTTCAGCGGCGATCGCGCGTTTCGGCGGGATCGGCGAAGGGCGCGGGATCGGTCTCGCGCCGGCGGTCCTTCGGCATGGGATCGCGCTCGGGCGCCTGCTGCTCCGCCTCGACCGGTTCGCCCCAGCCGCCGGGCTCCTTGGGATGGTTGATCGGATGATTCACGGCATCCTCCTCGCCTCGGTGACGACGGGTCGAAACGACCCGTCCTCATCACCAACCGGCGGGAGCGGCGGCCGTTCCCCTCTCAGCCACGCGAGGCAGGATCTGTCGCCGGATAGGCGCGCAGGAAGGTCTCGGTGGCCATGCGGGCATGGGCTGCCGCCTCGTCGGCGGTCACAGTCGGGTCCATGCCGAAGATGATGGCGCGGCTGGTATCGGCGAGGCAGAGATCGAGGAACTGCCGGGCGGCGCGGTAGGGATCGGCGGCGGTGAGGCGCCCCTCCCGCACCAGGCGCTCGAAATAATCGCCGAGCCGGCGGGTGGAGAATTGCGGGCCATCCTCGAAGAAGGCGCGGCCGATCTCCGGCATGCGCGGCGCAAGGCCGACGACGAGGCGCAGGCGCTGCACGGCGTCGGGCCGGGCCATGGCGAGGATGGTGCGGGTGCCGAGCTCGGTGAGGACCTCGGCCAGCGGCCGCTGGTCGTCGGACGGGAGCGCGAACCGTTCGGCCTGCTCACGCTTCTCGATCGTCACGAGGGCGACGATGAGATCCTCCTTGCTGGGGAAATAGGCATAGATCGTCGCCTTGGAGACGCCGGCGGCGCGGGTGATGGCATCCATGCTGGCCGCCTCGAAGCCGCGTTCGAAGAAGACCCGGCGCGCTCCGTCGAGGATCTGGCGGCGCTTGGCGCTGTCCAGATCCGGCGCTGTCGCCACGGCGGCCTCGGCCTGCCGATCTCCCATTTGCGCTCATCTCCCATGCCGGATCGCCCTTGAAGGCCGCTTGTCCTCGCCGAGGCTGCGGGCTAAGTCAAGATAAAACTAAACTGTACAGTTCATTGGAGGTCGCCATGGCCGAGACACCCGGTTCGCCTCCCGCCGCCACGCCAGCACCGGTCGCGGCAGCTCCGGTTCCGAAGGGTCGCCGCCCCGCACGGATCCTCGCGGTGATCGGGCTGGTGGCGGTTGCCGCTGGTGGCTGGTTCGGCTGGGACTGGTGGGTGAACGGTCGCTTCACGGTCTCGACGGATGATGCCTATGTGAAGGCCGACACGACGGTGCTCGCTGCCAAGATTGCCGGCTATGTCACGCAGGTCGTGGCCCGCGACAACGCCGCGGTAAAGGCCGGCGACCTTCTGGCGAAGATCGATGACGGCGACTACCGGCTGGCAGTGGATTCCGCTGCGGCCCGCGTCGCCACGCAGGATGCGACAATCCAGCGGATCGAGACGCAGGTCGAGGCTCAGGGCGCGACGGTGGAGCAGGCCCGCGCCCAGCTCTCCGCAGTCGAGGCTGACACACCCCGCGTCGAGGCCGCCCTCGCCCGTGCCCAGCGTCTGCTCAGCCAGGAGTTCACCAGCCAGGCGGCGCTCGATACGGCGAAGGCCGATCGGGAGCGCAACCGGGCCCAGATTGCCCAGGCGAGAGCCGCCATCCTTGGTGCCGAGGCGCAAACGACGGTGCTGAAGGCGCAGCTTGCCGAGGCGCAGCGCACGAAAGTGGAGCTCGAGGCCGCCCTCGACCGCGCCCGCCGCGACCTCGCCTTCACCGAGATCCGCGCCCCCATCGATGGCGTCGTCGGCAACCGGGCCGTCCAGGTCGGGCAGTATGTGCAGGCCGGCACGCGTCTCCTGGCCCTCGTCGACACCGGCACGACCTATGTCGAGGCGAACCTCAAGGAGACACAGCTCGCCCGCATCGCGGTCGGCGAGCCCGCGACGGTGGCGGTGGATGCGTTCGGCGGAAGGGTGCTCGCAGGCCGCGTCGACAGCATCTCGCCGGCCTCCGGATCGCAGTTCTCGCTGCTGCCCCCGGAAAATGCCACCGGCAACTTCACCAAGATCGTCCAGCGAATCCCCGTCCGCATCCGCCTCGACGCGGAGACACTGGCGGAGGGGCGTCTTCGCCCCGGCATGTCGGTGGTCGTCTCCATCCGCACGGACGGCGGTGCCGCGCCGTCCAAGGTCGGTGCGGTCGCCCCTCGCAGCCAGCCCGCTGACGGTGGCCGGGCCCTGACCGCCAGGTCGGCGCCGTGAGCGCGGCAGCGGGCACCATGACGGCAGAACCGCCGGTCGCCGTGCCGGCCGACAGGGTGCCGCTGTCGCGGGTCTTCGCCTTCCTCGCCATGGTCTTCGGCATGTTCATGGCGATCCTGGACATCCAGATCGTCTCGGCCTCGCTCGCCGAGATCCAGGCAGGTCTCTCGGCCAGCGCCGACGAAATCTCCTGGGTCCAGACCTCCTACCTGATCGCCGAAGTCATCATGATCCCCCTGTCGGGGCTGCTGTCGCGGGCGCTCTCGACGCGGGTGATCTTCACCGCCTCCTGCGCCGGTTTCACGCTGATGAGCCTGATGTGCGCGATGTCCGGCTCGATCACCGAGATGATCATCTGGCGGACGCTGCAGGGCTTCCTCGGCGGGGCGATGATCCCGACCGTCTTTGCCACGGCCTTCACCGCGTTCCCGCCGTCGAAGCGAGCGGTGATCTCGCCGATGATCGGCATGGTGGCGACGCTGGCCCCGACCATCGGCCCGACGGTCGGCGGCTATCTCACCGACCTCTTCTCCTGGCACTGGCTGTTCCTCATCAACGTGCCGGCCGGGATCATCGTCTGCCTCATGGTCTGGCGGCTGGTGGACTTCGACAGACCCGAGCCGGCGCTGCTGAAGCGCTTCGACTGGATCGGCCTCGCGGGCATGGCGATATTCCTCGGTTGCCTCGAATTCGTGCTGGAGGAAGGGCCGAGCAAGGACTGGTTCCAGGACCACCTTGTCCTCCTCTGCGCCGTGCTCTGCGTCACCGGCGCCGTCGTCTTCTTCTGGCGTGCCTTCACGCAGGACGTGCCGATCGTCGACCTGACGGCCTTCGGCAACCGCAACTTCTGGAGCGGGTGCCTCGCCTCCTTCATCTGCGGCATCGGGCTCTACGGCCTGACTTATCTGTACCCGGTCTATCTCAGCCGCGTGCGCGGCTTCTCGGCGCTGATGATCGGCGAGACCATGTTCCTCACGGGCATCGTCATGTTCATCTCGGCGCCGATCGTGGGCCGCCTGTCGCGAAGCATGGACCTGCGGCTGATGATGGCCTGCGGCTTCATTCTCTTCGCCGCCGGCACCTGGCAGGCGAGTTTCATCACCAAGGACTGGACCTTCGGCGAGCTCATCATCCCGCAGGTGCTGCGCGGCTCGGCGCTGATGCTGTGCATGGTGCCCATCAACAACCTGTCGCTGGGCACCATGCCGCCGGCGCGGATGAAGAATGCCGCCGGCCTCTACAACCTCACGCGCAATCTCGGCGGCGCGGTGGGGCTCGCGCTCATCAACACGCTGATGAACAACCGCACCGACCTGCACCTGCAGCGCCTGCGCGATTCCGTCGCCTGGGGGCGAACCACGGCCGAGGAGACCCTGGCGGCCCTCACCCAGCAATATCAGTCGCTGGGCTCGGATGCCGAACTCGCCGCCATCAAGCAGATGGCGGCCATGGTGCGCCGCGAGGCCTTCGTCATGGCGCTCGGCGACGTCTTCCTGGCGCTCACCGCGCTGTTCCTGATGATGCTGCTGCTCATCCCGCTGATGCGGCGGCCGCAGGCGGCGGGAGCGGCCGGAGCGCATTGAGCCCGGGCCGGCCGGTTCGTTGCTTCCAGCCGGGGCGCCAGGCCTTGAACTCGGCCTTGGTCGCCTCGTTGGCGGGATAGAGCCCGAAGATGGTGCGCCCCTCGCGCACCTTCTCTTCGACGAAGTCCTCGAAGGCGGTCTGCTCATAGGTCTCCGCGGCGATCTCGTTGGCGAGATGGGCGGGGATCACGACCACGCCCTCGGCATCGCCCACGACGATGTCGCCGGGGAAGACCGGGACGTCACCGCAGCCGATCGGCACGTTGATGTCGGTGGCGTGGTGGCGGATGAGGTTGGTCGGGGCACTTGGACGGTTGTGGTAGACGGCGAAGTCCATGGCGGCGATTTCCGGGCTGTCGCGGAAGCCGCCATCGGTGACGATGCCGGCGACGCCGCGCTGGTGAAGGCGGGAGATCAGGATGCCGCCGGCCGAGGCGGCACGCGGATCCTTGCGGCTGTCGATGACCATGACATGGCCGGGCGGGCATTCCTCGACCGCCTTGCGCTGGGGATGCTCCCAGTCCTCGAAGACGCCGAGATGGTCGAGGTCCTCGCGCGCGGGGATGTAGCGCAGCGTATAGGCCTCGCCGACCATGCGCGGCGCGGCCGGGTTCAGCGGCCTCACGTCCTGGATGAACTGGTTGCGGAAGCCGCGCTTGAACAGGGCGGTGGTGAGTGTCGCGGTGGAGACGCGCTTCAGCTTGGCGCGGTTCTCGTCGGTGAGGGCAGTGGTCATGGTGGCGGGTCCGATGCTCATTCGATGGTGATGCGGGCCTTTTCCGCGACCACCTTCCAGCGGGCGGTCTCGGCGGCGATATGGGCAGCAAACTCGGCTTCCGTCGATCCGATGGCGGTGACGCCGACGGCCTTCAGCTTCTCGACCGTCTCCGGCTCGCGCATGACGGCCTGCACCTCGCGGGAGAGGCGGGCCGAGATCTCCGCCGGCACCGCGACAGGGGCGAAGAACCCGTGCCAGGACGTTGCGGCGAAGCCGGGAATGAACTCGGAGAGGGCCGGGAGATCCGGCGCGAAGGGCAGGCGCTCCGGCGTCGCAGTGGCGAGCGCCCGGATCTTGCCGGCCTGGATATGCGGCCAGGCGACGGTGATGTTGTCGAAGGTCATGTTGACCTGACCGGCGAGCAGATCCTGGGTCACCTGGCCGGAGGAGCGATAGGGCACGTGGACGATGTCCGTGCCGGTCTCCAGCTTGAAGAGCTCGCCCGCCATGTGGATCGAGGTGCCGGCGCCCGAGGAGGCGAAATTGTACTTGCCGGGCTCGCGCTTCAGCAGGGCGATGAGCTCCGGGACGGTGCGCACCGGCATGTTGACGTTGACCATCAGCAGGTTCGGCACCGAGGCGACCAGCGACAGCGGCGCGAAGTCCTTCACGTGGTCATAGGGCAGCTTCTTGTAGACGCTGGGATTGATGGCGTGGGTCGAGACCGTGCCCATGCAGAGCGTGTAGCCGTCCGGGGTCGAACGCGCAGCCGATCCGACGCCAAGACTGCCGCCAGCCCCCGCCTTGTTCTCGACGATGAAGCTGCCGCCGATGCGCGAGGCGAGCCGGTCCGCGAGGATGCGGCCGAGCAGGTCCGTCGTGCCGCCGGCGGCGAAGGGCACGATGATGGTGACCGGGCGGGCCGGCCAGCCAGCCTGGGCACGGGCGAGCGACGGGGCCGCGAGACCGGCGGCACCGGCGGCGAGCAGGGTGCGGCGGGACAGGGCGGAGACAGAGGGCGGGAGCTTGGTCATTGGGCTGGTCCTCGGATGCGGTTCCTCATGGGCCGGCTGGGGGCCGGTCTTGCCGCGGGTCCTAGCATGCAAACCTGGAATTTGAAATCTGAAATTTCAGATTGCAGATGCTTGCGTTCTGTGGTGAGAAGGCGCCCCATGCCGCGGCGTCGCCGCCGCCGGACCCGACCATGACCACCGCCACCGCCCTGCCCCCCGTGGACCCGATCCTCACCCGCAGCCTGCGCGAGCACGTTCACGAGCGACTACGCGCATCCATCGTCGCGGGGCGCTTCCCGACGGGCGAGCGGCTCAACGAGCGTCAGCTGGCCGACATGCTCGGCGTCTCGACGACGCCGGTGAAGGATGCCATCCGCATGCTGGAGGGCGAGGGCCTGGTGCGCATCGAGGCGCGACGCGGCGTCTACGTGCTGTTCTCTGCGCGGCAGGCCTACGAGATGGCGCTGGGACGCGCCTCGCTCGAAAGCGTGATGGCGCATATCGCCGCCAAGACCATTTCGATGGAACAGCTGGCGAACCTCTCGGGCCTCGTGAACGAGATGGAACATGCCACGGCCCACGGGGCTCTCGAGGAGCTGGTGCGGCTCAACGAGAGTTTCCACGGCGCCATCCACGCCGCCTCCGGCTGCCACTATCTCGAGCGCCGGCTGGACGGCCAGCGCATGTACGACACCGCCCAGCGCCTCTCGCTGCTCTCCGAGCCCGGCCAGCGTCAGGCGGGCTTCGTCGAGCATCGCGACATCTACGAGGCGCTGGCCGCCCGCGATCCCCGGCTCGCCGAAACGCGGATGAAGCGGCACATCCTCCGCTCCGCCCGGGAGCACGTTCACCTCGTCTTCGGCGACGTCCTGAAGGATCTCGACTATGACTGCGATTGATGTGAAGGCCACCCTGACCGGCATTTCCGGTGTCCATGCGACGCCCTATGACGCCGACGGCAACCCGCACTGGCCGACCATGGCGCGCATCGTCCGCACCATCGCGGAAGCCGGCATCCACAACATCGTTGCCGCCGGCAATACCGGCGAGTTCTATCCGATGACGCCGGCCGAGATCGCCCGCACCCATGCGGTGGCGGCGGAAGCTGCCGCCGGCAAGGCCATGGTGACCGCCGGCATCGGCCGCTCGCTCAAGGAAGCCATCGAGGCAGGCCGCGCGGCAGCGAGCGCCGGCTGCAACGCGGTGATGGTGCATCACCCGCTCGACCCCTTCGCCGCGCCGCAGTCGCAGGCCGACTACATCCTCGCCATCGCCGAAGCCCTGACCGTGCCGGTCGTCGCCTATATCCGCTCGGACGCCATGGGCGTCGCGGACCTGTCGCGCGTCGCCACCCATCCGAATGTCGCGGGCGTGAAGTTCGCGAGCGCCAACCTCATGCTCTTCGCCGATTGCGTGCGCGCCACCGCCGGCACCTCGGCGGTTTGGATCTGCGGCCTCGCCGAGGGTTGGGCCGCGCCCTTCTATGCGCTCGGCGGCCGCGGCTTCACCTCTGGCCTCGTCAATGTCGTGCCGGATCGCTCGCTCGCCATCTGGCAGGCGCTCGAGGCCGGCGACTTCGCCACGGCCCGTGCCGGCGTCACCGCCATTGCCGGTTTCGAGCACATGCGCACCAAGTACGGCAACGGCGCCAATGTGACGGTGGTGAAGGAGGCCATGGCGCTGATGGGCCTGCCCATGGGCCCGGTGCGCCTGCCGGGCCTGCCGGCGCTGAACGCGCAGGAGAAGGCGGAGCTGACCCGCATCATGACAGGCTGGGGCGTGCTGCCCGCTGCCGCCGCCGAATAATCCAAGCGCCTGACACTTCCAGAACAAGATTGCCGAGGAACGTCCCATGTCCGCCAAGAAGTCGCCGAAGGATCTGCGCAGCTACCGCTGGTTCGGGACCAGCGACATGCGCTCGTTCGGCCATCGCTCCCGCACGCTGCAGATGGGCTATGGCCGCGACGAGTTCATGGGCAAGCCGGTCATCGGCATCATCAACACCTGGTCGGACGTGAACCCCTGCCACCTTCACCTGCGCGACCGCGCGGAGGCGGTAAAGCGCGGCGTCTGGGCGGCCGGTGGCTTCCCGGTCGAGATCCCGGTCATGTCGGTGTCGGAGCAGTACCAGAAGCCGACAACGATGCTCTACCGCAACTTCCTCGCCATGGAGGCGGAGGAATCGATCCGCTCCCACCCGCTCGACGGCGTGGTGCTGCTCGGCGGCTGCGACAAGTCCACCCCCGCCCTCGTCATGGGCGCGACCAGCGCCGGCCTGCCCTTCATCTTCGTGCCGGCGGGGCCGATGCTGCGCGGCAACTGGGCGGGCAAGACGCTCGGCTCGGGCTCGGACGTTTGGAAGTACTGGGCCGAGAAGGAAGCCGGCAACATCACCGAAGCGCAGTGGAACGACATGGAGACGGGCATCGCCCGTTCCTTCGGCACCTGCATGGTGATGGGCACCGCGGCGACGATGATGAGCCATGCCGAGGTGCTCGGCCTGACCCTGCCCGGCGCCTCGGCGATTCCGGCTGCGGATTCGGCTCATCCCCGCATGGCCGCCATGGCCGGCAAGCGCATCGTCGAGATGGTCTGGGACGACCTGACGCCGGACAAGATCCTCACCCGGAAAAGCTTCGAGAATGCCCTGGTGGTTCACATGGCCGTGGCGGGCTCGACCAACGCCATCATCCACCTCATCGCCATGGCGGGCCGCGCCGGCGTGCCGCTGACGCCCGACGACTTCGACGCCTTCTCGCGGAAGGTGCCGGTCATCGCCAATATCAGGCCCTCCGGCGGCTTCCTCATGGAGGACTTCTACTATGCGGGCGGCCTGCCGGCCATGCTGAAGCAGCTGAAGAGCCTCCTTCACACCGACGCCATGACTGTGACGGGCAAGCCGCTCTCGCACATGATCGACCTGGCGCAGGTCTATGACGCGGACATCATCCGGCCGCTGGACAAGCCCGTCTCCACCGAGAACGGCCTTGCCGTGCTGCGCGGCAACCTCGCCCCCGGCGGCTGTGTCATCAAGCCCTCGGCGGCCGAGCCACGGCTCCTGAAGCATACCGGCCCGGCGCTGGTCTTCGAGACCTATGACGAGATGTCCAAGGCGGTGAACGACGAGACCCTCGACGTCACCGCCGACCACGTCATGGTGCTGAAGAATGCCGGCCCCGTCGGCGGACCAGGCATGCCCGAATGGGGCATGCTGCCCATCCCGAAGAAGCTGCTGAAGCAGGGCGTGCGCGACATGCTGCGCATCTCCGATGCCCGCATGTCAGGCACCAGCTATGGCGCCTGCGTGCTCCACGTGGCGCCGGAGGCCTATGTGCGCGGGCCGCTGGCGGCGGTGAAGACCGGCGACCTGATCAGCGTCGACGTGGAGGCGCGCTCCATCTCGGTGAACCTCACCGAGGCCGAGATCGCCGCCCGCATCGCCGCCTGGACGCCGCCGGACCGCGACTATCCGCGCGGCTGGGGCAAGATGTCGGCCGAGCATATCCGGCAGGCCGACCAGGGCTGCGACTTCGACTTCCTCGAGGGCACGGCGAAGATCCCCGAGCCCGAGATTCACTGACGCCTGCGCGTCCGCCGCAGGGGTGGCAGCGCCGCCCCGGCATGGACGGCCGGGGACCTGCGTGACAGTCTCCGTGCCATGGCGGTTCTCTGGCTTGGCGAAGCGGATGTCGAAGCGCTCGTCGACCCGGCGATGCTGGTCGACGGGCTGGCGCAGGCTTTCGCCGACCTTGGCCGCTTTATCGAGCGTGACGCGGCGCGGATCGACGGCACGGATGGCGCGACCGGCTATCTCTCGGTCTTCCCGGCGGTGGATCACGGCGGCGACCTCGCCTCCGCCAAGGTGCTGGCGGGACGGCCCGCCAATGCGGCCGAGGGGCGCCCCGAGATCGATGCGGTCGTGATTGCCGCCGAGCCCACCACCGGCCAGATCGCCGCCATCCTCTCGGCCCGCAGGCTGACGGCCTATCGCACCGCGGGTGTCACCGCGCTGGCGCTGCGCCTGCTCGGGGTGACGAACGCGACCATCGCGCTGGTGGGCACCGGCCTGCAGGCGCGCACCCATGCGCGGGTACTGATCGAGACGGACATCGCGGAGCGGGTGATCATCGCCTCGGCCTCGCGGGGTGTCGAGGCGGCTGACACCTTTGTGGCCAGCCTGTCGCCCGCCATCGCCGCACGATGCGAGGCGGCCCCGCTGGCCGGCCTTGCCGGACGGGCCGATGCCCTGGTGACCCTGTCGCTGGCTGCGACGCCGCTGCCGGTCGGGCCGCTGCCGGATGGCGGCATCCTCGTCGGGGTCGGCCCCTTCTATCCCGAGGCGCACGAACTCGACCCTGCCCTTGTCGCATCCGCTGATACCGTCATCTCCGACCATCCCGAGCGGCTGCGCCGGCAATGGGCCGGGCATGCGGTCGCGAGCCGCGCACTCATCGGGATCGACGACCTCGCCGTTGGCCGCGCGAGCGCGCCTGCCCAGGGCCGGCGCATCGTCCTCTCGGATGGCCGTGCCTTCGAGGACAATGTCGCAGCCCGCCAGATCCTCGCCGCCGCCCGCGCCACCGGGCGTGGCCATCCCCTGCCCTGAGGCCCGCATGACCAGCCCAACGCCCGTTGCCTTCCTGCAGGAGCTCATCCGCCTTGGCCGCGACGGCGAAGCGGCCGTTCAGGCACGGGTCGCCGATGCGCTTGCGGCGATCGGCTGCGCGGTCGAGACGGTCGATTACGATCCCGCCGGCGTGACCCTCAAAGAGGAATTCGCCACCGGCCAGACGATCCAGCCGGGCCTGCGCCGCGCCGTGGTGGGCCGCCTCAAGGGGAGCGGCGGCGGACGCAGCCTCATCCTCTTTGCCCATCCCGACGGCGAACCGCACGGCGATCTCTCCCGCTGGAGCGTCGATCCCTTCGCCGGCGTAATCCGCGACGGCCGCATCGTTGGCTTCGGCGTCGCCGACGATCTCAGCGGCGTCGCTGCGATGATCTCGGGGCTGGCGCTGGCCCAGGCAGATGGCTGGCGCCCGGCGGGCGACATCATCATCGCCTCGACGCCGAGCAAGCGCCACGCCCGCGGCGTCGCTGCCCTGCTGGCGCGGATGGTCCCACCCGACGCGGCGCTCTACCTCCACCCCGCCGAGTCCGGCATGGGCATGGCGGAGGTGAAGGCCTGCACGCCGGGCCTGGTGGAGTTCCGGATTTCCTTTGCCGGCAAGGCACCGGAGACGGTGGAGCCGGGTCAGACCGCCTTTGCGCATCGCGCAGTGAGCGCTGCAACCGTTCAGGCGGCGCTGCTTGCTGCCCTCGCTGAGCTGGACCAGGCGCGCGGCGCGCGCATCCGCCATGAGCGCATCGCCGGCTTCGTCGGGCGTGCGACCAACCTCCACGTCTCCCATGCCCGGCTCGGGGTCGAGGGTAAGCGCAACACCATCGCCGTCTCCGGCGTGATCGAGGGCGCGGTGTCGATGCCGCCGGGCGAGCGCCTCGCCGACGTGCGGGGGGAGATCGCAGCGACTGTGAAGGCGGTCTTCCAGCGCGCCCCCTTCGACGCCCTGCCGAAGCCGGAGATCGCCTTCCTCGCCGGCGTCGCGGGCGCCGAAGTTCCGGCCGATCATCCGCTGTTCCGCGCCGCCGATACCGCCATCACCGCCGTGGTCGGCAAGCCGTCCTTCGTCAATCCCGTCCATACGGCGAGCGATATCCGGGTGCCGATCCTGCAGGCCGGTATTCCCTGCATCGGCCTCGGGCCGCTCGGCGGCAACCTCACCCAGAACGGCTTTGCCGATGAATGGGTGGACGCCGCCGACCATGAACGCTGCGTGGCGGTGGTGGCGGCGATCCTGAAGGACTGGTGTGGCTAGAACCTGTCGAGCCCGAACATGGCGTGCGGCAGGTCTGAGCGGCCGTCGACCATGAGGTCGCGGGTGATACGGGCGACGACCGGCGCCAGCGAATAGCCGTTCGAGGTCACGCAGTTGAAGAACCCAGGCGCGCCAGGCATTTCGCCGAGGATCGGCGCGCCGTCGATGTTGATGTTCATCGCCGCCCAGACACGGACGATGCGCAGCCGCGCCGCCGCGGGCAGCACATGCGCGGCAACCCAGGCATTGCCCTCGATGCTCGCCATCTCGACATGGCTCGCGCCCGTCGCCGGGTCGAGCGAGGCCGGCCAGGCGCCGCCGATGACGAGGCCGCCCGTATCGGCCTGCTTGAGGCTCAGGTGCCGGCTCGCATGGGCGACGAGGTGCTTGACCATTGTCGGCCCGGGCTCGGTGACAATCATCTGCAGGGGCGCGCCCTGGACGGGGATCGGCCGCGCCGCCATGGCGGCGACGCGCGAGGCCCAGCCGCCGGCGCAATTGACGACGCGGCGGGCGACCACTGTCCCGGCTTCCGTCTCGACGCGCCAGCCTGCGCCCTCGCGTTCGATGGACGTGACGCCGGCAAAGGTCTCGAACCGCGCCCCGGCTGCTTTCGCCATGGCGACGATGGCGGGCGTCGCCCTGAGCGGATTGATCTTGCCCTCGTCGCGGCAGAGCGCGGCGCCGGTGAAATGCGGGGCGATCAGCGGCTCGAGGCTGCGCAGCTCGTTGGCGCCGATCAGCTCGGAATCGATGCCGTAGCTTTTCTCCAGCGCCGTCTTCTGGGCGAGGAAGGCCATGTCGGCCTCGCTCTCGCCGACCATGACGCCGCCGGGCGTCGCCATCTCGAAATCGGCTCCCGACAGAGCCTCGATCTCCTTCCACAGGCGGATGGAGACGGGGGCAATGCGCAGCACCTCCGCCGCCGGGCGGCCGCCGGCCTGGGCCTTGGCGCCGAAATCGAAAGAGAGGAGCTGGACGTGGAGGCTGCCGGCATTGGCGCCTGAGGCTTGGACGTTGGGCTCGTGCCGGTCGACGACGGTGACGGAAACGCCGGAGCGGGCGAGCTCCCAGGCGACCGCGGAGCCCACCACGCCGGCGCCGATCACCACGACATCGGTGTCGATGCGGCCGAAGGGCTCGCGTTGCAGCGTCACGCGCGGCGAGACCGCGGGCGGGGCAGACTGGCGGTGGCCACCCCATTCCGCCTTCTCAACCGCGATGGCGCCAAGCGGCACGGGCCGGGCCGGCGGTCGCGGCGCGAAGAAGGCGCCGACATCGGGCGCGGGGCCGCCCTCCGCCGCGACGAGGCGGGTGAGCGGGCCGGCGCAGAAGCGGCCCTGGCAGCGGCCCATGCCGGCGCGGGTGAGGCGCTTCACCGCCGCCAGCGTCGGGCTCGCCGTACGGCAGGCCTCGCGCACGGCGCCGGCGGTCACCTCCTCGCAGCGGCAGACATGGGTCGTGTCGGCAATGGACCCAGCGTCGAATTTTGGCTGCGTGAACAGCGACCAGAGGGCCGCCTGGAAGCGGCGGGCCTTGGCCAGGTCGGCGGGCGCCGTGGCCGCTTCCGGAGGAGGCCTGAGGCCGAGCTTCGCCGCGATCGAGCCGGCCGCCAGCGCACCCTGCGCCAGCGCCACCCGCGATCCACCGATGGCCGCGCCATCGCCTATCGCATGAATGCCCGGCACGCTCGTCGCACCGTCATCGGCCGTTTGGACGGCGACGTGGCCGGCGGCGGCATCGACATAGGTGAGCCGGCATCCGAGCTGCCGGGCAAGTTCCGCCTGGGGCTGGAAGCCCATGTTGAGCGCGACGGTGTGGCAGGCGATGCGGTCGGTCGCGCCATCGGCGCGGCTTATCTCCACAGCCTCCACGCCATCCGTGCCATGGATCGCCGCAACGGTGCTGCCCCACAGCACCGGCACCCCGGCACGGCGCAGGGCTGCGAGCTGGCCGATGCCGGCGAGGGTCAGGCGCCAGTCGGCGGCGAGCATCCGGGCGAAGGGCGCGAGCGCGGCCAGCGAGGGCCCGGGACCCGAATCGATCACCGCGGCCGGCCTGTGCCCGGCCTTCACCAGTTCCAGCGCCATCTGGATGTTGAGCGGGCCGGATCCGGCGATAACGATGGGGCCGGCGGGAATCGCCCCTTGCGCCCGGACGAGGCCCTGCAGGCCGCCGGTGGTCATCACGCCGGGCAGGGTCCAGCCGGGCAGCGGCACGGGGCGCTCGCTCGCCCCCGTGGCGATGATGGTGAAGCGCGGCTCGACCACACAGGCGCCCTCGGGGCGCAGCACGCCGACGCCCTCGCCCGCCGAGGCGTACCAGACGGTGGCGGAGGTCCAGAGTTCGGCACCGGAGCGGCGCAGGCGCTGGTCCAGCGCGCGCCCCTCGGCGAATTGCGCATCGGCCGGAGTCGCAGAGGGATCGCCCACCTGCCGCGGCTTGAAATACTGGCCACCCGTGGCCGCCCGCTCGTCACAGACGATGACGCTGGCGCCGGCCTCGGCCAGGAGCGCAGCAGCTGTTGCACCCGCCGGTCCTGCGCCGACCACCAGCACGTCGACGGCGCGGCGCGGCAAGGGGCCGGCCGCAGGCGGCGCGAGATCGGCCAGAGTCTCGGCCGTGCCGGAAGCCGAGCCGACGGCCATGCCGTCGGTGACCTTCTCCAGGCAGGCGCGCACACCTGTGCGGCCGTCAACAGTGACGAGACAGTCGAAGCAGGCCCCCATGCCGCAATGGATGCCGCGGGGGCGGTCGTTCCGCGTCTGCCGCAGGGCCGCCATGCCCTGTGCGGCGAGCGCAGCGCCGATCGTCTCTCCCCGGCGGGCGAGAATGGCCTGTCCATCGAAGGTGAAGCGGAGGGCCTCCTCCGGCGCGAGGTCAGGACGCAGGGCCGGGGTCATGTTGCCTATCGCTTTGCATACAAGGCATATACTGTTTCGATCATCTGACCGGAAGCCATCCGAGGAGAAGGCCATGCGCCCGTTTCGTGGAACCTACACGGTGCTGGTCACCCCCTTTACGGCCGATGGGTCGGCGGTGGACCTCGCGGCGCTGGCGCGGTTGGTCGAATTCCAGATCGCCGAGGGCATTCACGGCCTCATCCCGCTCGGCTCCACCGGCGAGTTCCTGTCGGTGACGCCGGACGAGCGCCGCGCCATCGTCGAGACGGTGGTGAAGACCGCCGCCGGCCGCGTGCCGGTGCTGATCGGCACGGGCGGCGAATGGACCCGCGACGTGGTCGCCATGTCGCGCGAGGCGGAGGCCCAGGGCGCCGACGGCGTGATGATCATCCCGCCCTTCTACAGCGTGCCGACCGAGGACGAGCTCTACGTCCACTACAAGACCGTGGCGGACGCCATCTCCATCCCCATCATGGTCTACAACAACCCGGCCACCGCCAATGTGGACCTGTTGCCGGAGACCGTGGCGCGGCTCTCAACGATCGAGGGCTGCTGCTACATCAAGGAATCGACCCTGGACGTCACCCGCGTGCGCGACATCGTCCGCATCTGCGGCGACCGCATGACGGTCTTTGCCGGCGTGCTCGGCTTCGAATCCTTCTGGCTCGGCGCCGAGGGCTGGGTGGCGGTCTGCTCGAACGTGGCGCCGCGCCTGTCGGCCGAGCTCTTCAACGCCTCGGTGGACCGCCGCGACCTCGACGAGGGAACGGCCATTCACCGCAAGCTGATTCCGCTGCTGCCCTTCGTCGGCGGGCCGCGCTATGTCTCCGGCACCAAGGCGGCCTTCGAGATGATGGGCATGCAGATGGGTCCGCCGCGCGCCCCGCGCCTGCCGCTACCCGAGGCCGACAAGCCGGCGCTGCGCAAGGTGCTGGCCGGCATGGGCCTGCTCCCGACCAGCGCAGTGGCGGCCGAGTAATCAGCCGATCGCCAGCAACCGGCGCGGGGTCGCGACGAGGAGCGTCTCGATCTCGGCCTCGCTCCAGCCGCGGTCGCGCATGAGCGGGCGGACATTCGCGAGGATGTGCCGGTAGCCGTGGCCGCCCTGGGCAAGAAGGCGGGTGCGGGTGCAGATGTCGTGGCTGATGACGACGCGGTCTCCAAGGCCCGCATCGAAGAGCCGGCGAAGCGCCCGCAGGCGCATCCAGTCGTTGGGCAGGTCGACCACGCCCATCCAGTAGTTCGATGTCTCGATGCCGAAGAAGTCGTATTCGACGACGCAGCGGCGGGCGAGCGCCACGACCGCGTCCACATCTTCCGGGTGGGTGCGGTCCATGTGGCTCATGACCACGCGGGAGAGGTCGGCGCCGGCCGTCTCGAGCACGTCGCAGATCTCGGTGCAGGCTTGCGGATGGCGACCGGGATGGACGTTGATCATCGCTCCCGTCCGCCGCTGGGCCTTGGCGCCGGCGATCAGCGAGCGCCGCTCGAAGGGCGTCATCGGCCAGGAGACGCCGATCTCGCCGATCACGCCGCAGCGCACGTCGGTGCCCCAGGCGCCCTCCGTCACCTGCGCGACGATCGTCTCGGCCAGGGCCTCGACCGGCGCCTCCCGCGTCGCCTCATCGACATAGCCGTCGGTATAGAACCCTGCGCCGAGGACGATGTGCACGCCCGTCTCACGGGAGAGGTCGCGCAGGCCGATGGGGTCGGGGGCGATGCCGCCTGTCGTAAGGTCAACGATGGCGCTGCCGCCGGCGGAGGCAAATGCCGCGAGATCGTGCGCCGCGACGGCCCGGTCGGCGAGGATGTGGTGGCCGGGGACCATCGGCCGGTAATCGAGCTCGTGGCGATTGTCGAGGGTGATCGAGAAGTCGCCGCCCTGGCCGCGCCATTCCGGTCGGGTGAGGTCGCAGAGAACGTGCTCGTGCATGAGCGTCGGCCCCAGCGCCTCCGCCGCGACCGGTCCGCTGACCGTGATGATCGTGCCGCTCATGCGTTGGTCCTCATCGTGTCGGGCGCTGTCTGGCCCACTGGGAGGCCCGCGTCAGGACCACACCGGACCTGCTGATTCATCGCCCCGCGCCGCTTGCGGTTCCAGCTTATCGTGGCATACGCTGTGCATACAATCGGGATGAAGCCGCTCCCGAACCGGGCGGCGCGATGAAGGAGTGTCGCACCATGAGTCGTGATCCGTCCCTGACCCTGATCGATCGCCGAACGCTGCTGGCAGGCACCGCCGCTGTCGGCCTCGCAGCGGCCCTGCCCGGCCGCGCCTTCGCCCAGGCGAAGATCGCCGCGCCCAACATCATCAAGCCCGGCACGCTCGTCATGTCGGTCAACCCGACCCTGCCGCCACTGCAGTTCGTCGATGATCGCGGACAGTTGCAGGGCATGCGCGTCGAGCTCGGCAACGAGATCGCCAAGAGCCTCGGCCTGACGCCGGAATATGTGCGGATCGAGTTCGCCGCCATGGTGCCGGGCCTCGCCGCCAGGCGCTGGGACATGATCAACACCGGCATCTTCTGGACCGAAGAGCGCTCCAAGCTGATGTACATGGTGCCCTACGAGCGGGCGGCGATCAGCTTCCTCGTGGCGCGCGGCAATCCGCTGAAGATCGAGAAGTGGGAAGACCTCGCCGGCAAGGCGGTCTCGGTCGAGCTCGGTGGCATCGAGGAGCGGCGCACCCGCGAGGTCGACACGATGCTGAAGGCCAAGGGCCTCGCCGGCATCACCATTCGCACCTTCAACAACTTCGCCGAGGCCTTCCAGGCGCTGCGCGCCGGCCAGGTCCAGGCCTCGACCTCCATCGACGCCACGGCGATGTTCTGGCAAGGCCGCGGCGACTTCACCCGCGCCGTCGCCGGCCTGTTCCCGCAGACCGCGACCTTCGCCTTCGCCAACAAGACGCTGGCCGAGGCCGTGGTTGGATCGCTGAACGACCTCAAGAAGTCCGGCTACTACGACCAGCTCTTCGACCGCTACGGCGTGCTGAAGATCGAGGGCGACACGTTCAAGATCGACGGTCCCGGCCCCGCCTGATTTCGCAGCATCCGCAGTCCGGCGGCCGGAGCCCTTCCGGCCGCCCATACCCCGAGGAGCCCCGCCGATGCGCGTGTGGAACTGGGAAGGCTTCTTCAGCTATTTCACCAACCCCTATCTGCTCGAAGGCGCCCTGGTCACCCTGTTCCTGACGCTGTCGACGCTCGTCCTCGGCTTCGTGCTCGGGCTTGTCATCACGCTGATGCGCATGTCGTCGTCGCGTGTGTTGTCGGGTATCTCCAAGTTCTATGTGTGGGTGTTCCGCGGCACGCCCCTGCTGGTCCAGCTCATCATCATCTATACGGGCCTGCCGCAGCTCGGCCTGGTACGGCTTTCGGTGTTCGAATCGGCCGTCCTGGGCCTTGCCCTCAACGAGGCGGCCTACCTCTCCGAGATCCTGCGCGGCGGCATCCTGTCGGTCGGGCCAGGGCAGAAGGACGCGGCCAAGGCGCTCGGCCTCAACCGGCGCCTCGCCTTCGTGCTGATCACCATGCCGCAGGCGCTGCGCGTCATCATCCCACCGCTCGGCAATTCGGTGAACGGCCTCCTGAAGACGACGTCGATCGCCTCGGTCATTTCAATGGAAGAGCTGCTGCGGCGCGGGCAGATCCTGATGCAGCAGCGGTTCGAGGTGCTCGAGATCTTCTGCGTCGTCGCGATCATTTATCTGGTGATGACCACCGGATGGGACTTCATCCAGAGGCGCATCGAGGCGCATTTTGGCAAGGCCTATGGCGGCATGAGTAACACGCAACTCGTCCGTGACGACCGCTGACGATGGGTGTAGGGAGGCGGTATGACAACTGTCCTCAATCCTGACAGAGACCTTTCGGCCGACCACCTGACCTCCGGGGGTGGCGTGAACCTATCGTCGCTCGCCCACAAGGCCGTGTCCGAGATGATCCGTGACCGCCGGCTGAGGGGCGGCGACACCATCGTCGAGGCGCGGCTTGCCGACATTCTGGGGATCTCCCGCACGCCGCTGCGCGAGGCGCTGCAGCGACTGGAGGGCGAGGGGCTGGTGCGCAAGGTGGCGAACCGCTCCTATGTCGTGCGTCTTGTCGACCTCGGCGAATATCTCCACAGCCTGAAGGTCCGCGAGATCCTCGAAGGCGAGGCAGCCGCGCTCTCCATCGGCGCCATTCCCGGCGAGGAACTGGCTGCGACGCGCCACGAGATCGAGACCCTGATGTCCTCGACCTCCTATCACACGCAGGCGCACTGGCAGTCCGACGACCGCCTGCACGGTCTCTACATCGACCATTGCGGCAATCCGGTCATGGCGGAGATGATCCGGGCGCTGCGCGTAACGACGCGGCTCTTCGAGATCGCCAAGCTCAAGGACCGGCTGGAGCCCGACTCGACCGAGCACCTCGCCATTCTCGCTGCGCTGGAGGCCGCGGACCGCCGCGCCGCCCGCACCGCGGTGCAGGTGCATTGCCGCAGCCTCAGGGATTTTGCGCTGGCGACGGTGCGCTGATCCGGAAGAGCCGGCGGGGATTGTCCCGGACCGCCTGTGTCAGAACCTGGCGCGGCACGCCTGCCGCCTCCAGCAACATGAGGAAGCAGCGCAGGCCCTCGACCGGCGGCGGCAGCAGACACACCCCGCAGTCGCTCGACAGAATCACGCGCTCAGGCGGCGCTGCAGCGATACGCGCGACCATATCGCCGACGCCGGAGGCGGCGATGGTGTGTTTCTCGGAATCCACATGGGTGAGCCCGACGGCCGTGGCGTGGCTGACGAAGAAGAACGAGAACTCCACATGGCCACCCGCCGCGACCACGGCGGCGACGGCCTCGGGCGCGGCATGGTTGGTGGGGAAGAGGATGCGGGCGACGCCGCGGGCCTTCGCCTCCTCCGCCAGACGCACGGCCTCGGCATCCGCGACATGGCCGAGATTGAACACCACGTCGTGGGCCGCGCAGAGGTCGAGAATCTCGGGCAGCGGATCGGGCAGAGGCCCCGACTCCGGTACGGCGAAGCAGGCCTCGACATGGAGGGGCGAACGGTGCTCCTGCCGCGCGACATGGCGGGTGTGGTGGGTCGGCAGCGACAGGAAGCGCGCGCCGGTTCCCGCGCCATAGCCATAGGCTAGGGCGATGCGCGCGGCCTCCGCCGAGACGCCGCCGGCCGGCGGCTCCATGATGAGGCCGCCGAAGACCTCGACGCCGAGGTGACCGAGCTCGCGCATGGCGAGGGCCGCAATCCCTGAGGAATTGGCGAAATTGTCCATGAGACCGAGGCCGGCCATGCCGGCGGCGGCGGCCTCGCGCACCGCCTCGAAGACGTCGAGGCGCCGTCCGTTGATGTGCGGACAGGCATGGACATGGCCGTCGACGGCGCCGGCGAGGAGGTCAAGGCCGGGCGGCGGCGGGCGCATGGGTCGCCTCCTCAGTGCCGCAGGATCTTGGCGGTGAAGTCGCGCAGGCGCTCGGTCTGCGGGTTCTCGAAGATATCCTTCGGGCTGCCCGTCTCGACGATGCGGCCGCGGTCCATGAAGATCACCCGCGTCGCGACCTCGCGCACGAAGGCCATCTCGTGGCTGACGACGAGCATCGTCATGCCCTCGGCCGCGAGGCCGCGGATCGTGTCGAGCACCTCGGTGACGAGTTCGGGATCGAGGGCGGCGGTGATCTCGTCGAGGAGCAGGATGGCGGGGTGCTGGGCAAGCGCCCGGGCGATGGCCACGCGCTGCTGCTGCCCGCCGGAGAGCTCGTCCGGATAGGCACCGAGCTTGGCGCCAAGGCCGACGCGCTCAAGCAGCTTCGCCGCCTCGGCCTCAACCTCCGCCTTTGGCCGCTTCTTCACGATCTGCGGGGCGATGGCGACATTGCGCAGTGCCGTCATGTTCTGGAAGAGATTGTACTGCTGGAAGACGATCGCGAACTGCTCGCGGGCACGGCGCAGCGACTTGGCCTGGTCATAGCCGATCGTCTCGCCGGCGAGGCGCACCGTGCCGCGCGTCGGCTTGTTGAGGCCGATCAGCGTGCGGAGCAGCGTGCTCTTGCCCGAGCCGGACGGCCCGATCAGCGCCACGACCTCGCCCTTGGCGATGCTCACCGAGACGTCCGTGAGCACCTCCTGACGCCCATAGTTGGCGCTCACGCCCTGCAACTCCAGAAAAGACAACTGCGCCTCGCGTTCCATCGCCTGCCCGATGATTCAGCTTGCACCGAGACGGAAGATTGCACAACATCGGTATACAATCCTGGCCAAACGAGAGGGGGCACTCATGAGCGCGGATCGTATCAAGGGCGCGAAGGGAACAGGCGGGCTGTCGCGTCGCGGCGCCCTCATCGGCGCCGCGAGCCTCGCCGGCCTCGGCCTGACCAAGGCCGCGCTGGCCAAGCCGCTCGCCGAGGTCCTGTCGACCAAGAAGCTGCGTGCCGGCATCAACCCGACGCTCGTGCCCTTCGGCGTGTTCAACCAGCAGAACCAGATCGACGGTTTCGACGCCGACATTGCCCGCGAGATCGCCCGGCAGATGCGCGTCGAACTCGAGATCGTGCAGGTCGGCTCGCCGGACCGCATCCCCTTCCTGCAGGCCGACCGGATCGACATCGTCCTCGGCGCCATCACCCGCACGGTCGAGCGGGCCCTGGTCATCGACTACACGATCCCGCTGCACACCCAGAGCGTGGTCATCCTCACCAAGCAGAGCGGCACGGCCGTGCCGATCGCCAAGCCCGCCGACCTCGACAACCCCGCCGTCCGCCTGGTCCAGGTGCGCGGCACTGTCGGCATCCCGTGGATCCAGGCCAATGCACCGAAGGCCCAGGTGACGCTGCTCGACAACTACCCCGACACGTTCCGCGCCCTGCAGCAGGGTCGCGCCGACGCCATGGTCGACGTCCTCGAGTCCATCGTTGTGCCGATGAAGAACGTCGCCGGAGTGCAGTGGAAGGTGCTGGACGAGGTGCTCGCCAGCACCTGGGTCGGCATCGGCGTGCAGAAGGGCAACACGACGCTGAAGGATGTCCTGAATATCGTGCTGTTCGAGATGCATCGCTCCGGCTTCGTCGGCAAGACCTGGGAAAAGTGGTTCGGCGTGCCGATGAAGACGCCCGTTCCGATGAACCCCATGTTCTGAGGCCCTCGATCCTCTGACGGGTGCCGCGCCGGCCCTGAGCCGGCGCATCGTCCGGGACCCGGCCACGGCCGGGTCACCAGGAGAGCAGCATGACCCTGCAATACGGCCAGGTCCTCCGCTACCTGCCCGACTTCTTGATCGGCGCGGCGATCTCGCTCGTCATCGCCCTTGTCGCCTTCGCGCTGGGGCTGCTCATCGGCCTGGTTGGTGCGTCGGTGATGACCTACGGGCCGCGCATGGCCCGCTGGGGCGTGCGGGCCTATGTCAGCTTCTTCACCAACACGCCGCAGCTCGTTCAGATCTTCTTCCTGTTCTTCGCCCTGCCGGAATTCGGCATCCTCCTATCGCCGGTGCAGGCGGTGCTGATCGGCATGACGCTGAACGCGGGCGCCTATCTCACCGAGATCCAGCGCGCCGGCTTCCAGTCGCTGCCACAGGCCGAGATCGATGCGGCTGAGACGCTGGGCTTCACGCGGGTGCAGACCGTGCGCCACGTCATCGCGCCGCACATCATCAAGGCGCTCTACCCGTCGCTGTCCAACCAGTACATCATCATGACGCTCGGCACCTCGATGGCCGCGATCTTCGGTGTCGAGGAACTGACCGCGCGGGCCCTCAACGCCAATGCCATCAGCTTCCGTTCCATCGAGATCTTCTCGCTGACGGCGCTCATCTATATCGGCCTGACCATCATCGCCTCGGCCATCCTCTACACCTTCGGGCGGCTCGCCTTCCGGGTGAAGGCGAGGGCCTTCTGATGACGGCGATCCAGCAGTTCCTCGCGGAAGCGCCGCGCTTCTACACCTACTGGAACATGGTGTTCCTCGGGCAGGCGGCGCTCAACACCATCCTCGTCTCGCTGATCGGCTGTCTCATCGGCTACCTCATCGGCTTCGTTGTCGCGACGCTGCGGCTTGCCGCCATCATGCCGGTCGCGCCGGTGCGCGGGTTGCTCATCACACTGGTCGAGGCGATCCGGCGCATCCCCTTCCTCGTGCTGCTGATGTGCGTCTTCTTCGGCTTCCAGCTGTCAGGCGCCAACCAGAGCCTCTTCGTCATCGCGGTGACGGCGGTGGCGCTGCGCATGTCGGCGCTGGCCGCGGAAAACATCCGTGCCGGTTACGAGGCCGTGCACCAGCGCCAGTGGGAGGCGGCCGCCGCCCTCAACATCCCGCCGATCCAGGCGCTGTTCCGCATCATCCTGCCGCAGGCCTGGCGGATCATCCTGCCGCCCTCCACCATCCACACGGTGAGCATGATCAAGGAGACCTCGCTGGTCTCGCAGATCGGCTTCCTTGAGCTCACCTTCGCCGCCCGGGCGCTCAACCAGCGCGGCTTCTCCGCGCTCATCTGCTTCGGCACGATCCTCGTGGCCTACTTCGTCATCTCCTGGAGCTTCGCGCAGGTCGGCCGGAGGCTTGAGAGGAAGCTCGTCCACGAGGCGCGCGGGGTTCGCCGCGAGGCCGGCCCGCGATGACCGCCCGCCGCCTCCATGCGGCGCCGGAGCGCGTCGCGGTGACCATCGACGGTGAACCGGCGATGCTGCCGGCGGGCGAGAGCCTCGCCACGGCACTGCTCTGCGAGGGTCATGTGCTGCTGAGGCGCAGCCCGCGCGACGGCACCCCGCGCGGCGCCTTCTGCTTCATGGGCGCCTGTCAAGAATGCGCCATCCTCGTCGATGGCAGCGTGCGACAGGCCTGCCTGACGCCGGTCACCGCGGGCATGGCGATCGAACTCAGGGGCGCGCCATGATGGCCGCGTTCGACGTCATCGTGCTCGGCGCGGGTCCGGCGGGTGCGACCTGCGCCGCCACTGCGGCGGAAGCCGGACGCAGGGTCGCCGTCATCGACGAACAGCCACGCGCCGGCGGCCAGGTCTGGCGCGCGCCCATGGGCGGCTTTCCGGGAAAGGGCGACGCGGACCAGGCCTCGGGCGACACGCTTCGCCGGCGGCTCGCCGCCTCGCCCGCAACACGTCGCCTTGGCCATCGTGTCTGGTCGGTGGTGCGGACGGACACAGGCTACCGCGTCGACACGCTGGGGCCAGATGGTCCAACCGCGCTCGAGGCCCCCTTCCTTGTCGTCGCCACCGGCGCGCATGAGCGCGTCGTCCCCTTCCCGGGCTGGACAACGCCGGGCGTCATCGGGCTCGCGGCTGCGACCGTGCTGCTGAAGTCCCACGGCGTCGTGCCGGGCCGTCGCCTGGTCGTCGCGGGATGTGGGCCGCTGCTGGCCGTTGTCGCCGCCGGCCTCGTCAAGGCGGGCACCGAGGTCGCGGCGGTCGTCGACATCGCGCCGCGCAGCGCCTGGCTCACGCGCCTTCCCGCCATCCTTGGCCAGCCGCGCCTCGCCGCGCGTGGGCTCGCATGGGGCTTCGCCGTGGCCAAGGCGGGCGTACCCGTGCTGTCCGGCCATGGCGTCCGCCGCGTCGAGGGTGGCGAGGCGGTGACCCGCGTCGTCATCGGCCCGGTGGATGCGGATGGCGCACCGACGGAAGGCCCCGAGCAGATCATCGAGGCGGACGGGCTCATCATCGGCCACGGCCTCACCACGGCCTGCGAGGTCACGCGGCTCCTGCGCGCAGAGCACCGGTTCGACCGGCTGCGCGGCGGCTGGATTCCCGTCGTGGACGGCGCGTTCCAGACGAGCCTTCCCGGCCTCCATGCGATCGGCGACGGCGCCGGCATTCGCGGTCAGGCCATGGCGAGCCTCGCCGGCGAAGCGCTCGGCTGGCATCTCGCCGGCCGCATGGCAGAGGCCGAAGCGACGCGGGCGAACATGGCGGCGGCAACACCCTTCTCCGACGCCATGGCGGGATTGATGGCGCAGCGCCCGGCGCAGGTTCGCGCCATCGCGGCCGACACCGTCGTCTGCCGCTGCGAGGACGTCACCCGCGCCGAGATCGATTCTGCGGTCGACGCGGGGGCGACGCAGATTGACCAGCTCAAGCATTTCACCCGCTGCGGCATGGGCCCCTGCCAGGGTCGCTCCTGCGCCGACACGGTGCAGGAACTGATGGCGGCACGGCTCCGGATGTCGCGACAGGAGGTCGGCCAATGGACGGGACGCCCGCCGCTGCGGCCTGTCCCGCTGGGAGAGGTCATCGGCGCCTTCTCCTATGACGACATCCCCATTCCGACGCCGGCTCCGCTATGAGTGCGCGTCATGACCTCGTGGTGGTCGGCGGCGGCATCCATGGCTGCACGGTCGCCCTGATGGCGGCGCGCGGCGGCCTGAAGGTGGCATTGGTCGAGCGCGGCGCGCTCTGCCGCGAAGCCTCGGGCGTGAATGCCGGCACGCTGACCCTGCAGATGACGCGCGTCGCGCTCATCCCCTATGCGCTGCGCGCCCATGCCATGTGGGCCGATGCACCCAACTGGCTCGGCCACGATGTCGGTGTGGTCGTCTGCGACGGGCTGTCGCTTGCCTTCACCGAGCGCGAGGAGGAGCTGCTGAGCTATCGCGCGGGCAAGCGCCGCGAGGCCGGCGCGCCCATCGAGCTCATCGGCGCCAATGCGGCGCGGGAAGTCGAGCCCGGCCTCGGCGATGGGGTCAGGCTCGCCGGCCATTGCAAGGTGGACGGCTATGCCAATGCCTATCTCACCGGCCTTGCCTTCCACCGCGCCCTGACCGATGCGGGCGTGACCCTGATGGAGCATCGCGCCGCCACCGGCATCGAGCGCGAGGAGGGCGGCTTCGCCGTCCAGACGGCGCAGGGGCCTGTGCGGGGCAAGCGCCTCGTCATCGCCGGCGGCGTCTGGATCGAACCGATGATGGCCTGGCTCGGCGTGCCCCTGCCGATCAAGGTGCTTGTCAACCAGCTCGCGGTGACGGAGCGCCAGCGTCCGGTGATGCGAACCGTCATCGGCATCGCCAGCGGCCTCCTCTCGCTCAAGCAATATCCCCACGGGACCACGGTCATCGGCGGCGGCTGGCAGGGCGTCGGCGACCGCGAGCGCGGCGGCGTCGCCCTCATGCCGGAACGGCTTATCGGCAATGTGCGCCTCGCCTGCCACGCGATTCCGGCGCTGAAGGAGGCGCGGCTCGCCCGCGCCTGGGCGGGCCTCGAGGCCGAGACCGCCGATGCCCTCCCCGCCGTCGGGCCCATCCCCGGCATCCCCGACGCCTATGTCTGCGGCTCGGTCCATTCCGGCTATACGAGCGGACCCTATCTCGCCCGCCTCCTCGCCGACCTCATCCTGGAGCGCGAGCCCGCGCTGCCGCTCTTTCCCATTGACCGGCTGCTTCCCCCGCAGGCCGGGAGGGCCGCCTGATGACCACGATCGCCGACCGCCTCCGGGGGATCCACGCCGCCACCATCGTGCCGATGACGGCGCACTTTGCCGTCGACGAGGCGCGCCTCGCCGAGCACATCGCCGCCGTCTCCCATGTGCCGGGGATTCGCGGCCTGCTGGTCAACGGCCATGCCGGCGAGAACTTCGTGCTGAGCTCGGCGGAGAAGCGGCGGGTGGTGGAGATTGCCCGTCAGGTCGCGCCCGCCGAATGCCTCATCTGCTCCGGCGTGAACGCGGAATCGAGCCTTAAGGCCGCCGACGACGCCCGCGACGCCGAGGCAGCCGGCGCCGACATTCTCCTCATCTTCCCGCCCAATGCCTTCGCCCTGTCGCATGATCCGGCGGCCGTGCTGCTGCACCACGAGATCATCGCCGAGGGCTGCTCGCTGCCGCTCCTGGTCTATGGCGCACCGGTGGGGGCCGGGCACATGGCCTATCGCCCGGAGGTGCTGACCGCGCTTGCCGCCAACCCGCGCTTCGTCGGGGTCAAGGAGGGCAGCTGGGAGGTCGCGACCTATGAGCAGAACCTGCGGCTCCTCAAGGCCGCGCGGCCTGATTTCGTGGTCATGGGCTCGGGCGACGAGCACCTGCTCACCAGCTACATCATCGGCAGCGCCGGCAGCCAGGTGAGCCTTGCGGCGGTGGCCCCGGAGCTCTGCGCCGCCTTCTTCGCGGCGGCCGATGCGGGCGACTGGGCGGAGGCGCGGCGGCTGCACGAGCGCATCTATCCGCTGGCCGTGGCGATCTATCGCGACGCGCCGGGAGGGCGGGCGACGGCGCGGCTGAAGGCCTGCCTCCAGCTTCTGGGACGGCTGCCAAATGCGGTGGTGCGGCCGCCGCAGCCGCCCGCAACGGCCACGGAGATCGCGGCGCTGACGACGGCGCTGGCCGCTGCCGGAATCTCCTGACGGCGCCCCATCGGCCAAGCGGACGAGCCAAGCGCGATTGACCGGCAGGCGGGCCGCCGCGCAGTCTCGGGGGCATCATGGCCCTGCCCCGTCCCGCCGACCTGCCGCCGCCGACGCCTCACCGTTTCGGGCCGATCACCGTTTTTCTCGGCCACAAGAGCGGCAAGTATCCGGACGCCAACATGATGGTGGTGACGGGCCGCGACAGTCGGGCCGCGGTGGACGCGCCGCTCTGTTCCAACCGCGTTGGCGCTGACTTCGACGGCTGCGACCTCGTCATCCTCAGCCATGTCCACGAGGACCACATGGCCGGGCTCCACCGCGTGCCCCGGGCGGATGTGGCTGTGCACTGGCTCGACCTGCCGGCAGCGGCGAGCTGGGAGGGCTATCGCGACGCGCTCGGCCTCAGCGATGCGGTCTGGCCGGCCATGCGGGAGAAGCTTCGGTCTGAGTTCGCCTTCACGCCGCGCCCCGACGCAACGCCTTACGAGGACGGGCATGTCTTCGACCTCGGCGGCGTGCGCCTCACCGCCATGCTCCTGCCGGGCCATACGGCCGGCCATTGCGCGCTGATCGAGGAGACGCAAGGCCTTGCCTTCATCGCCGACATCGATCTGTCGGGCTTCGGCCCCTATTACGGCGACGCGACCTCGTCACTCGCCGATTTCCGCGCGAGCCTGAAGCGGCTGCCCGAGGTTCCTGCCTCGGTCATCGTCACCGGCCACCACCGCGGAATCTATACCGACCGGGCGCGCTTCCTCGCCGACCTAGCCGCCTATGCGGAGAAGCTCGACGTGCGCGACAACAAGCTCCTCACCATGCTGGCGCGAGGGCCGCGCACCATCGCCTCTCTGGTGGCGGAACGGCTGATCTATCCGGCAGATTACCAGGAGCTGTGGGTCGAGGACGTCGAGCGGCGGACGATCGAGCAGCACCTGGCGGCGCTGGCGGCGGAGGGCCGGGTCTTCGCGCAAAACGGCCTCTGGTCGCGCGCCTGAGCGGGCGGGGACGGCGTCGCGAGGCCGGGAAGGAGTGGTGCCGCGGAAGGGATTCGAACCCCCGACCCCATCATTACGAATGACGTGCTCTACCAGCTGAGCTACCGCGGCAATGGGGGCGCCTTTTAGACGCGCCCCGGGGTTTTGGCAACAGCGACGGCGCCTCAGCCGACGAGTTTCAGCCGGGTGATGCGGCTGGGATTGCCCTCGGCGAGCAGGATGTCGCCGGAAGGCGTGCCGCAGAGGCCGTGGGCGCCGTTCAGCATGGGACGGCAGCGGCCGATACGGGTTCCGTCGGGCGCGACCTTGGTGAGGCTCGGCACCATGTCGGTGATGTAGGCATTGCCCTCGACATCGCCCCAGATGCCGACCGGCTGGTAGAAATCATACCAGGTGTCGAGCCAGCGGCCCTCGCCGTCGAAGACCTGGACGCGGTTCCAGGTGCGGTCGATGACCACCACGCGCCCATCGGCGAAGGCCCAGATGGAATGGGGCCAGACGAATTCGCCGTCGCCCGAGCCATGGCCGCCCCAGGTCTGGACGTGGCGGCCATCGGAGGCGAAGCGGTGGACATGGGGGGCGCCGTAGCCGTCGGAGACGTAGATGTCGCCCCAGGGGGCGACGGCCACATCGGTCGGGTGGTTGAACGGGCTGTTCGGCCGGCCGCGAACGCCCAGCTGGCCGACGCGCTCGCCGGAGGCGGTGAACCAGATGACCTCGTGCATGTCGCGGTCCACCGCGATGAGGTGGCCCGACGGGGTCGCGGTGAGCATGTGCGAATCGGCGATGGCCTCGCCACCCCATCCCGCGATGTAGCGGCCCACGGGATCGAGCTCGATCACCCTGGCATCGGCGGGGTGAACGAGGGGATCGTGGCGCAGCATGACGAAGACATGGCCGCGCGGATCGACCGTCACGTCGGTGACGAAGCCGGTATTGGTCGGCCACGAGCCGAAGGGGCGCTCGACGCGATAGGTGCGGTCGCCGAGCGCGACGATGAGCTCATGGGGCATGACGTTTCCTCTTGGGCGCGGACCTCACCCCTGGAAGGGATGGGTCTTTGCCCAATGCTGCGCGATGTCGAGGCGCCTTGTCACCCAGACTCCCTCGTGGGACTGCACATAGTCGAGGAAGCGGGCAAGGCCGGCGGCGCGCGCGGGATGGCCGATGAGCCGCATATGCAGGCCGACCGACATCATCTTCGGCTGGGTGCGCCCCTCGGCATAGAGCATGTCGAAGGCGTCCTTATGCCATTCGAAATAGTCGCCCGAGGTGGCGAAGAAGCCGGTGCCGAACTTGCCGTCATTGTTGACGAGCGAATAGGGCACGACGAGATGCGGCTTGCCGTCGACCTTCGTCCAGTAGGGAAGCTCGTCGTCATAGGCGTCGGAATCGTAGAGGAAACCGCCCTCCTCGACCACGAGCTTGCGGGTGTTCACGCTCGGCCCATAGCGGCAGTACCAGCCGAGCGGACGGTCGCCGACGGTCGCCTTGAGGGAAGCCACCGCCTTGCGGATGTGCTCGCGCTCCTCGGCCTCGTCGAGCTCGTAATGCTTGATCCAGCGCCAGCCATGGCAGCAGACATCGAAGCCCGACTCGCGGATGGCGGCGGCGGCCTCGGGGTTGCGCTCGATGGCCAGCGCGCAGCCGAAGACGGTCATCGGCAGGCCCCGCTCCTGGAACAGGCGCATGAGCCGCCAGAAGCCGACGCGGCTGCCATAGGCGAACATGCCCTCGCCCGCGAGATCGCGGCCCTTCACCGGCATGTTGAGGCTGCTGGACTCGGTGAGCGCCGTCTCGGTGAAGCCCTCGCCATCCTGGACCGAGGGCTCGGAGCCCTCCTCGTAGTTCATGACGAAGTTGATGGCGATGCGGGCGCCATTCGGCCATTTCGGGTCAGGCGGGTTGGCGCCGTAGCCGATGAGGTCGCGGTCGTAGGGCACGGTCATGGCAGGGCTCCGGGGGGGACGGCGTCAGGCGCTCATGCGACGGGTGAGGCCGGTGAGCCGGTCCATCACCACCATGAGGACGAGGGTGGCGAGGATCAGCACGCCGGCAATGGCTGCGATGCGGACGTCGAGGGTCGATTCCATCATGCCCCACATGCGGATGGGCAGCATGGAGGTGCGCGCCGTCGAGAGGAAGAGCGACACGGGCACATTGTCCATGGAGGCGATGAAGGCGAGGAAGGCGCCGGCCGCGATGCCCGGCGCGATGAGTGGCAGGGTGATGCGGCGGAAGGAATAGAACCGGCTGGCGCCGAGATTGGCGGAGGCTTCCAGGAGAGCCGGATCGAGCTGGGTGAGGCTCGCCAGGGTCGTGCGGAAGACGAAGGGCGCGATGACCACGAGGTGGCCGGCGATGAGCAGGTTCAGCGAGGGGCGGATACCCATCACCGAGAAGAACATCAGCGCGGCAAGGCCATAGGAGAGGGTCGGCAGGACGAGAGGCGAGAGGAAGCTTGCCTCCAGCGCCCGCGCCGAGGGACGGGCGACGCGGGTGATGGCCAGCGCCGCGAGCACCGAGAGAACCGAGCCGATGACAGTCGCCCAGCCGGCGACCCAGACGCTGTTGATCGCCGCGGTGTGGATCGGCGCCGAGCGGACGGGATCGAAGAGCTCGCCATACCAGCGCAGCGACAGGCCGGGCGGCGGGAAGCGCAGGGCCTGGCTGGTGGTGAAGGAGGTGGCGATGACGATGATCACCGGCGCCACGAGGATGAGGATCGCCACGGTGGAGATAGCCCCCACCACGAGGTTGAAGGAGACATCGGCCGGAGTGGAGCGCTGCGACATGGGGGCCTCAGGTGGTCCGGGCGAAGCGGCCGAGCCAGCTCAGCGCCATGATGCCGGCGAGCACGGTGAAGAGCAGCGTCAGCGAGGCGACCGCGGCGAAGGGCCAGTTATAGACCACCATGGACTGCTGCCAGATCAGCGAGGGCAGGTAGACGAGCCGCGCGCCGCCGATCACAGACTGCGAGATGAAGGCGGTGGTGGCCGAGGCAAAGACCAGGGTCGCGCCGGCGATCCAGCCGGGAAGGGTCAGCGGCAGGATGACCCGGAAGAAGGTCCGCCATTTGGACGCACCCAGGGCCCGCGAGGCGTCCACCAGGTTCTGGTCCATCTGGTTCATGATGGTGAGCAGCGGCAGCAGCATCAGCGGCATCTCGATCTGGGTCAGCGCGATGACGAGGCCGAGTTCGGTCTGCAGCAGGTTGAGCGGTGTGGCGGTGAGGCCGAGCGCCATGAGGGTCTGGTTCACCACGCCTTCGCGCGCCAGGATGACGATCCAGGCGAAGGTGCGGATCACCACCGAGGTGAGCAGCGGCATCAGGATGATGAAGAGAAGAACCCGCTGCCAGGTCGGCGAAGCGGCGCGGTAGACCAGTGCCAGCGGATAGGCGAGCAGCGTCGTGGCGATGACGGCGAAGATGCCGAGCTTCAGCGTGTCCCAGATGACCTTGAGATAGAAGCGGTCGGTGTAGAACTTGAGCCAGCTATCCAGTCCCAGCCGCGTCTGCTCGGCATCGGCGTAGAAGCTGATGCCGAGCAGGATGAGGAAGGGCGCCGCGAAAAAGACGAGGTAGGTCAGGCCGAGCGGCGTCGCCAGACGCCAGTCGACCTTGTCCCCCGCGGGCGCGGCGCCCGCCGTTGCGATGGCAGCGGCCATTCGCGGCGCCTTACTTCGTAATTTCCTTGTTGAAACGCTCGATCCAGGCCGCGCGCTGCGGATTGATCCGGGTCCAGTCGTGGGTGACCATCTTGGCCAGCTCGTCGATGGACTTGATGTCCAGCGTGTCGACGTAGGTCACGTCCTTGTTGATCGGGATCATGTTGTAGGGGCTGCGCTGCAGGGCGTTCTGCACCTCGGCCGAGATCGCGACATCGATGTACTTGTGGGCGTTGGCTACGTTCTCGGCGCCCTTCACGATATGCAGCGTCGTCTGGAAGGTGATGGCGCCGGAGGCGGGGGCGGCGAAGGCGATGTCGACGCCGCGGCCCTTCAGGATCGCGACCGTGTTGGTGTTGGTGTACATCACGTCGATCTGGCCCTGCTGGAACAGGCCAGGCATGGCGGCCGGCGCCGCCACGGCGGCGACCTTGGAGACGGCCTTCTTCAGCTCGGTGAAGATCGGCTCCATGTTGGCCTCGGACCCGCCGAAGGCCTTGCACATCTCGATCAGCGACACGGTGCCGAAGGTGGTCTGGAAGCCGGTGAGGCCGAGGCGCTCGACGAAGGGCGACTGGAACAGGTCGGTCCAGCTCTTCGGCGCGGTCGGGAACTTCTTCGGGTTGTAGGCGATGCCGACCACCTGGGCATTGCAGGTGACGCCATCGCGGGTGATGAGGCCGGCGGGCACCTTCGGCGCGTTGGTCAGCTTGGCGGAGTCGATGGGCTCGAAGAGACCCGCAGCGCGAGCGGCGGCGGCCGGGCCGGGGTCGAGAACGAAGCAGTCGAAGGGCGGTACGCCGCGCGCGGCGCGGACCTTGGCCACCTGGTCGACGGCGAAGAGCGAGTCGAAGGCGACATCGACGCCCGAGGCCCTCTTCAGCGCCGGGGCGACGACGGCGCGATAGGCCTCCTCCCAGGTGCCGGGGTAGATGGCGGCGGTCATGCTGCCGGAGGCGCTGGCGCCGCGGGGCGCGAGGCCCGCAAGGCCGAGGGCCGAGGCGCCGGCGAGGACGTCACGACGGGTGAGCTTGGTCATGCGGGGCTCCTTGGAGACGAGGATCAGGCTGCGGGGAAAAGGGCGGGGCGCGCGTGCGGCGCAAGGGCGGCGTGGGCGGTGCCAGGGGCGCTGGCGGCCATGCCGGGCCGGCGCGGCACGGCAATCTTGAGCTGCTCGCCACCGGGGGCGGCGACGTCGTGGATGAGCGCGCCGCCGATGGGCAGGCTGAGCTTCAGGTCGACGGGGATGCGATCCGGCGCCGCCGCGTCGGCGAGCATCATCTGCTCGGGGCGCACCGAGACGAGGACCGGCGCGCCGGGCTCGAAGCGGCCGCGAGCGGGCACGGTCCAGGTGGCGCCGCAGGCGAGCGCGATACGCGCCTCGCTGCCGTCCACGGCCTCGACAGCGCCCTTCAAGAGGTTGCTGGAGCCGATGAAGTTATTCACGAAGAGCGTTGCCGGATCGTCGTAGATCTCGGCCGGTGCGCCGAGCTGCTCGATGCGGCCCTGGCTCATGACCGCGATGCGGTCGGCGATCGACATGGCCTCGTCCTGATCGTGGGTGACCATGATGGCCGTCAGCGCGAACTGCCGCTGCAGGCGCTTGATCTCGATCTGCATGTCGAGCCGCAGGTTCTTGTCGAGAGCGGCGAAGGGTTCGTCGAGAAGAAGGATGCGCGGGCGGATGGCCAGCGCCCGGGCGAGCGCCACGCGCTGCTGCTGGCCGCCGGACAGCTGGCGCGGCTTGCGCTCGGCAAAGCCCTCCATGCGCACGGTGGCGAGCATCTCCTTGACGCGCTCGGCCTGCACCGCGCGGCTCTCGCCGCGGGCGGCGAGGCCATAGGCGATGTTCTCGGCCACGGTCATGTGCGGAAAGAGCGCGTAGTTCTGGAAGACGATGCCGATCTCGCGACGGTTCGGCGGCAATTCATCGATGGGCCGGTCGCCAATGACCACCTTGCCATTGGTCTGCTGGATGAAGCCGGCGACGATACGCAGCAGCGTGGTCTTCCCGCAGCCGGAAGGACCGAGAAGGGCCACCAGCTCGCCGCCCTTCACCTCCAGCGTCACGTTGTCCACGGCGAAGCCCGCGCCATAGCTGTGAGTCACGCCATCCAGCGTCAGCGGCTGGGCTGCGGGCACGACGGGGGTGGAAGGCGAGGCCATGTATGCAGGAGCTCCGGCATGTGTCGGGCTCTCGTCAGCAACGCCCATGCCAAGCCCAACCGCGAGCGAACCTTGGTGGAATCGCCCGCGCCTCGGGCTTTTGGAGGCTCTCTAGGTGAAAATTGCTACGCCCCGACGTGGTCCTGCCGAAGGCCTCGTCGGGGTCCGACGGCGGGGTGACGGGGATTTGCCCATTTTTTCACCGGACAAATGCATAGACTTTGGCCTTGCTTAATTTGTAATCGCGACACTGCGGCAGGCCGACGGACGGCACATGTCTTGCTGCCTCATCCTGGCGCCATGGCGGGACGGCCCCGAGGAGGCAGGCATGACGGGCGAGACGATGGTCGCCGCGAGAAGCGGAGACGCGGGCACGACGCGCAATCTCGTCGGCTATGGTGGCGCCTGGCCGCGACTCGTCTGGCCGAACGGGGCGCGTCTGGCCGTGAGCGTCAATATCAACCTGGAGGAAGGCGCGGAGTGGCAGGTCGGCGATGGCGACCCGGCCAGCGAGCGCATCGGCGAGGTCATCAGCGTCGTTGAGCCGGGCACCCGCGACATGGGGCAGGAGCAGATCTTCGCCTATGGCACTCGCGCTGGTTTCTGGCGCATCCTGGAGGCCCTGAGCGATCGCGGCCTTCCTGCGACCTGGCTGTGCTGCGGGCGGGCGGTGGAGCGTTCCCCCGCCCTACTCTCGGCCCTGGTCGCCGACGGGCATGAGGCCGCGGTCCACGGCTGGCGCTGGCGGCCGCATGCGGACTATCGCAGCCGCGAGGCCGAAGCCGCGGATCTCGACCGGTGCGTCGCTGTGATGGAAGCCGCCGGGGCCCCGCGCCCCGTTGGCTTCTTCTGCCGCGGCGCGGAGAGCACCTGGACGCGGGAGCTTCTGATCGAACGCGGCTTCCTCTACACCTCCAACGCCTTCGACGACGACTTGCCCTATTGGGATCGCGGCGGCGCGCGGCCGCTGATCGTGGTCCCCTACGCGCTGGATGCCAATGACATGAAGTTCTTCCACCCGAACGGCTTCGTGACGGCCGATGCCATGGCGACCTATGTGGCGGATTCGCTGGAGGTCCTGCTGGCGGAGGCCGAGCGCGGCCGGCCGCGCCTGCTCAACCTCGGCTTTCACCTGCGCATCGTCGGCCGCCCGGGCCGATTCGCGGCGCTGGCGCGGATCTTGGACCGGCTCCGAGACCTCGGTGACCGCATCTATGTCGGCACGCGCGCCGACATCGCCCGCTCCTTCGCCGCCTCCGTCCCGGCCTGATCCCCATGCGCTTTCTTCTGGTCAATCCCAACACAAGCCAGGCGACGACAGCCGCCATGGTCGGCATCGCGCGCGAGGCCATGCCTGACGCGGAGATCGACGGCGTCTCGGCGCCTTTCGGCGTGCCGCTCATCACTGGCCCAACGGAGCTCGCCATCGCCCATGACGCGGTGCTGGCGCTGATGGCCGCGCGGCCGCCCTTCGGCTATCACGGCCTGATCGTCGCCGCCTTCGGTGACCCGGCCGTCGAGGACCTGCGCCGTACTGTCGCCATCCCCATCACCGGCATTGCCGAAGCGGGCATGGCGGAGGCCGCCGCCCATGGCGATTTCGCGGTGGTCACCACCACGGCCGACCTCGTCGAGAGCATCGCACAGCGCGCCATGGCCTATGGCCATACGGATCGGTTCCTCGGCACCGTTCTGACCCCGGGCGACGCCCACCAGGTCATGGCCGATCGCAAGGGGCTGGTGACCGCACTTCTCGCCGCCTGCCGGCGGGCGGTGGACGATCATGGGGCCAAGGCCATCGTCATTGGCGGCGGGCCACTCGCCGTGGCAGCGCGCGAGATCGCGGGTCAGGTCGGTGTGCCGGTGATCGAGCCGGTGCCGGCGGCCGTGCGGCTCGCCGCCGAACGGGCGCGGCGGTCGACGCTGCTGAACTGACAGTGCTGGCGGTCGCCCTCAGCGGGAGCCGGTCGACCCATCCGCGTCGGCCTTCAGGGCGCGGGTGACGAAGCCGAGGATGTCGCGGGAATGGAAGGGCTTGCGGACGAAGACGGTCCCGGCCAGCTCTTCCGGCAGGTCGGAGGGCAGCGAGCCCGACACGAAGGCGAAGGGTGTCCCGCGGGCGCGCAGCTTCAGGGCGACGTCGAAGGTTTTGCCACCGACGACGTCCACGTCGAGGAGGGCGCAATCGACATCGTCTTCGGCGAGGCTCTGCGCCTCGCGAAGACTATCCACGACGATGACCTCCGTCCCATCGCCGAGGTCATCGAGGACAGCCGCCTCGATATCCATGGCGATGAAGGGATCATCCTCCACGATGAGTATGCGCTGCCTGTCCATCCTCAACCAATCCGGGCCGGACCGCGCGCCGACACCACGGGTTCCCAAGAGCGCTCCTGGTACCACGAATCCATGAATGACACGTCATCGGCGATGCCAGGGCGGCACGGCGATGCAGCGAACGGCCGGCACACGACACCGGTCACGTTCAATGGCCGGCCTCCGCGAAGCGGACGACCAGGCTGGCGCCGCCGAGAGCTGCGGCCAGAAGGCCTGCATCGATCGCGACGGGAGCAGGGTCCACGACGCCGCCGAAGACGAGACCGGCCGCCGCCGCGACCACAATCGTCGAAACTGCAGACATCATGAGAGTCTCCCGGGCAAGCACGCGCGAACCTTTCGCCATCGCACCTGAAACGGCCGGGGGCCGGCGGGAGTTCCCGCTGGCCCCCGGAATTTTCTCCGATTGAAGCGACGCCCTGTCAGGCGACCTTCCGCTCGGAGCGGCGGTCGAAGAACAGCGCCTGGCTGATGGCCGCCTTCACCGCCTCGGGCTGGAACGGCTTGGTGATGAGGAAGGCAGGTTCGGGGCGGTCGCCGGTAAGCAGGCGCTCGGGATAGGCGGTGATGAAGATGACCGGCAGGTCGATGGACTGGAGGATCTCGGCCACCGCCTCGAGGCCCGAGGAGCCATCCGCAAGCTGGATGTCGGCGAGCACGAGGCCCGGCCGCTTGCGGGCGACGAGGTCCACCGCCTCCTTGTGGGTGCGGGCGATGCCGGTGACGGTGTGGCCCAGCTCCTGGACCAGCGTCTCGATGTCGAGGGCGATGATCGGCTCGTCCTCGATGATGAGAACGTCGGTCGCCACCTGCTCGGCGATCTCGCGCCCAGCCTGCTCGATCAGCGCGCTCGCCTCATCGATGGGGATGTCGAGAACGGCGGCAACGTCCTCAAGGGCAAAACCCTCGACAGTCCGCAAAAGGAACGCCTGGCGGGGTCTGGGCGTCAACGCTTCGATATTCCGCTCGACCGCACCAGCCCGGATGACAGCGGTATTCGGATGCACCATGTTGACGGGCATCGACGACCACAGCTTCAGGAAGATGCGATAGAGCGCGATGCGGGCCGACACAGTCCGCGGGAAGGTCGATGGATCCGCAACGAGCGCCTCGAGGGTGGCGACGACGTAGGAATCGCCGCCGGCCTGCGACCCATTGAGGGCGCGGGCGAAGCGACGCAGGTAGGGGAGATGCGGTGCGATTTCCGCAGCGATGGTCATGCCGAACTCCTGGTCGAATAGTGCCAAAAACAGCCTGGAACCCATTGGTATGGCAAGCGATTTATTTTTTTTCTGAGGCGGAACCCGCCATGAGGTTGTGCGTTTTGGGTTGGATCAGCGTCACATCCCGCCGCGGATGTCGGGGAGAAGTCGATGGGCGAGAGGACAGAGAAACAAGAGGCCGTGGAGCCGCCGGAGGAGCGCGACGTGGTGCTCGATCCGCGCATCCAGGAGGCCATCGGAAAATCCCTGAAGGCCCATTACGACGACCTCGTGAAGGCGCCCGTGCCGGACCGGTTCCTCGTCCTCCTGGCCGAACTCGAGGCCAAGGAGCGCAAGAATGGCCAGTGACGAGTTCCGCGAAGGCCTCATCGCCGAGTTGTCGAACCTGCGCGCCTTCGCCGTGTCGCTGTGCGGGTCCGTGCAGCAGGCCGATGACCTCGTTCAGGACACGATGCTCAAGGCCTGGGGCAATTCGGAGAAGTTCCAGCCGGGCACCAGCCTGCGCGCCTGGCTCTTCACCATCCTGCGCAACACCTACTACTCGCTCTACCGCAAGCGCGGCCGCGAGGTTCAGGACAGCGACGGCACGTATGCCCAGCGCCTGACCGTGTCGGGCGAGCAGGAAAGCGCTCTCGACCTCGCGGACTTCCGCGTGGCGCTCGCCAAACTCTCCGAGGAACACCGCGAGGTGCTGATCATGGTCGGCGCCTCGGGCCTGTCCTACGAGGAGGCCGCGGAGATCTGCGGCGTGGCGGTGGGCACCATCAAGAGCCGCGTCAACCGCGCCAGGGCCAAGCTCGCCGACCTGCTGGGCATTTCCAGTGTCGACGACATCGGACCCGACCGCAGCACCGCCGCCGTCATCCACCAGAACCCGGCCGACATGGCCCGTACATGAAGCGATGAATGTCACCGCCTTCCGGACGGTTCGGGGCCGGCTTCTGGCCCTGATCGTGCTCGTGATCCTGCCCATCGCCGTCATCACGGCGGTGACGGCGGTCGCGACCTATCGTTCGGTGCTGAGCTCCATCGAGGCCTCGCAGTTGCAAACGGTCGGCAACTTCTCGGTCCGCACCCGCATCTGGTACCGCGAGTCGCTTCGCACGCTGCTGACCGCGAGCGCCAGTGTCGCCGCTATCGGACAAACCGATGCGCAATGCCGGGCCGTCACGGACAGGCTGATCGCCGACAATATCGGCATCAGCGGCATCATCATGCAGGTGGGTGATGACACGGCCTGCTCGGCCGGAAACCACAGTTCGATTACCGAACCGGTTCTGATGGGGCTGGTCGAAAACTACCGTTCGCGGACCCGCAGCCCGACCTGGATCGGCAGCGAGATGGCCGAAACAAGCTATGGCGTCACCATGGTGGGCGACCAGCGCTACATGGTCATCTACGCCGGCCGCCCCCGCGGATCCTCGAGGATGGAAGGCCTGCTCCTGGTCAACGCCACGATCGTGGACCGCGCCTTCGATCTCGGCACACTCGGAGGCGGCACCGTGGTGGGCCTCGTCCGGACGCCGGGCGAGGTGGTCATCACCCGTGGTGCGGCCGAGCAGGATTCTGACTGGCTACCTGCGGAACTGCCGGCGCCAGCCCAGCTCCTGCGGTGGGAGGCGACAAGCCGCAGCGGAATGACCGCGACCTTCGGCATGCAGCTGGTGGCCGAGCCCGACCTCTACGTGCTGGCGCGCTTCGACCAGCAGGCCGAACGCGCCGCCTTCCTCCAGTTCATCGCGCTGCTGCTGACCCCGCTGGTGACGCTGATGGTGCTCTTCGCCGTCTATTCGCTGGCGATCGACACCAACATCGTGCGCTGGATCCGCGGCATCGAGGCGGCGGCGCTGGCGCGCGCCTCGCAGCAGCCGCAGGAGGCGCCTGTCGACCCGACCATGCCCGACGACATCCGGCGCGTGTCGGAAGCCTTCAACGCGCTCGTCGCCGACCAGGCTGATCGCGTGGAGCGGCTGAACGTGACGATCGGCGCCAACCGGCATCTCGTCCGCGAACTCCACCACCGCGTGAAGAACAGCCTGCAGGTGGTCCAGAGCTACATCAGCCTGGCGCGCCGTCAGCACGGCCCTGAGCACCGTTCCGTGCTCGCGGCAATCGAGGCCAAGGTCCAGGTGCTGTCCATCGCCTATCGCCATGCCCTCGCGCAGGGGGAGATGCGGCCCGTGGAATTGCAGCCCTTCCTCGACGAGGTGGCGGTCATGCTCAACGGCCTGCTCCAGGCCGGCCGGCCATGGGTCAGCGCCCATTCCGCCGCGGATCTCGCGCTCGTGGTCGACCGTGCCATTCCGCTCGGCCTGCTCGTCGTCGAGATCGCCTGTCACGCCATCGAGGAGCGGCACACGGACCATCTCGCGGTCGAGGTCAGCTGCACTGACGGCGACCATCTCGCTCTGGTGGTGGCCACCGATGACCGTCGCACTGACGCGATCGACACCAAGATCGTTCACGGCCTGCTGCGCCAGATCGGCGCCACGCGGCGGAATGGCCCGACGGAGAGCGGAGTCGGTCTCTGGGACATCCCGCTCTGACGCGCGGCGTCAGGCGACGGCGGCAAAGACCTGTGTCGGCGTGACGTCGACCCCGACCCAGAGTCCGATCTGCGCCCCCGGCGCGCCGGTGAAGCTGCCCGAGACCGGTGAGGCGTCGAGGGGCACGCGCGCCACCGCAACCCGGACCAGATGGGGATCCGCGACCAGCGCATTGGTCGGGTCGAACTCAACCCAGCCGTCCCCGGGGACGTAGACCTCCGCCCAGGCGTGGGTGAGTCCGAGGGCAGCGCGGCTGGAACCGGCCTCGCCGGGGGCATTGTGCAGGTAGCCGGTGACAAAACGGGCCGCATAGCCGAGCCGCCGAACCGCCTCGATGAACAGCCAGGCGAGGTCGCGGCAGGAACCGGCCCCCAGCGACAGGGTGGCGGCCGGAGACTGCGTCCCTTCCTCGTAGCGCACCGAATAGCCGAAGCCGCCATGGATCGCCTCGGCGAGCCGCGACAGGGAATCCGCATCGCCTGGCTCCTGAAGAACGCCGGAGAGCCAGTTTGCGAGCGAGCCATCATCGTCGGAGCTGGCCGGCGTGATGAAGGGCTGGAGGACGATGCGCTCGCCATCGGAGTAATGCGGCACGAAGGCGACGGCCGCCGCTGCGGGCTTGCGGAACAGGGCGGAGCCGTAGCGACGCAGGACGAGCGAGGAGGTGATCTCCAGGCGGTCGGCGGCCTCCGCGAAGGTCGCGAGCGCCACCGGGTTGCCGTAGACGTCGTGCGACCAGGCGAGCTCGGCCCGCGGAAAAATGTCCAGTTCGGTCTCGAGGATGCGCAGGTCGAAACTGTCCCGCGGGCGGAGCATGAGCCTGTGCGGTCCGAAGACCACTGGCTGGGCATACTGGTAGCGGGTGACGTGGCGGACGTGGAGGTCCATGGCTGAAGGTCCCGGCTGATCCGCCCGCAGGATCCGGACAAAAAAGAAGCCGCCAGAGGCGGCTTCAGTGAAGAGGTCCACATCGCGGGCAGGGATATGGCGATGATCGTCGAAAGAACCCCCGGCGATGCCGATGGTTCCCAAGCGACCCCATGATTTCGCCGCGCCCGTCCAGTCCGGCTCAGGCACTGCGGCGGCCAGCGCTGCGCACGACGCGCCAGAGCGAGTGGCGGATGGGGGCGGAGGTGACGCGGGCGCCGGCGGGACGACGGGTCAGGGTGATCTTGCGGCCGTGGAACTCCTCGAGCCCGGGACGGTGGCCGACGCTGATGACGGTGGAGGCGGCGAGCTCGTCTTCGAGCAATGAGAGAAGCGAGTCCTGGCTACCCTCGTCGAGCGCGGCGGTTGCCTCGTCCATCACGATGATCGCCGGCTTCTGGATGAGCAGGCGGCAGAAGGCGATGCGCTGGCGCTCGCCGCCGGAGAGCACGCGATCCCAGTCGTCCTCCTCGTGGAGGCGCTTGACCATGTAGCCGAGGCCACAGCGCTCCATGGCCGCACGGACGACATCGTCGTCGACCGCCACGTCGCCGTCCGGATAGAGCATCAGGTCTTTCAGCGTGCCGCGCGGCATGTAGGGTTTCTGCGGCAGGAAGGCGTACCGGACGCCACGCGGAAAGGCGATGCGTCCGGACCCCCAGGGCCACAGCCCGGCCAGGGCGCGAATGAGGGTGCTTTTGCCGGTGCCGCTCTCGCCGGCGATCAATACCTTCTCGCCCGGCTCGATGCGGATCGATGCGTCCTCGATGACAACACGGCCATTGCGGTGGGCCAGCGAGAGATTTTCGATCTGGATCGCGTCGTCGTCGCTCTCCTCGAGGCTGATCTGCTGGTCGTCCTCCATGATGGTGCCGATGTCGAGTTCCTCGAGCGTCTCGGAGAGTTCATCGACCCGGACAACCGAGGCATACCACTCGGAGAGTCGGACGAAATTGTCGACGAACCAGACGAGGGCGGCCTGGACGGCGGAAAATGCGGCGGCGACCTGCATCACCCCGCCGAGGGTGAGCTCGCCGGACAGGAACTTCGGCGTCGCCAACAGCAATGGCACGACGGGAAAGAGCGCGCCGTTGGTGTTGAGGACGAGGGCGAGGAAGCCCTGGCGGCGCACGACGGCGAGCCAGGCGGCCACGACCTGACCGTAGCTCGCGATAACGGACGAGCGCTCGTCAGCATCGCCCTTGATGAGCGCAATGCTTTCGGCGTTCTCGCGCAGGCGGGTCATTTCGGCGCGAAACTGCGCCTCCATCTCGTTCTTGGTGGAGACCTTTCCGACAAGCGCCCGGCCCACATAATAGGCGGCGAGCGAGGCAATGACGGCGTAGAGCACGGCGGCGATGGCCATGTAGGCCGGGATGAAGAAGGTGCTGCCGGCGATCTCGAAGGTGATCGATCCGGCAACGGTCCACAGGATCGCCGCGAAGGTGAGCGCCGTGACGGCGGCGCTCAGCAGGCCGATGGCGAACTCGACGAGTGGCTCGGTGGCGATGCGGACATCCTCGGCGATGCGGAATTCGGGTGCCTTGTGCTCGGTGGCGAGGAAACCGAGGCGATAGTAACGCTGGTCAGCGATCCACCAGCCGGCGAGGCGCTCGGTGACCCACTCGCGCCAGCGCACCTGCAGCAGCATGCGGGAGACGACGAGGCCGGACATGGTAAGGGACGCGGCGGCGAGCAGCACCGGCAGGAGACCGATCGCGGTGATCACGGCGCCCATGTCCTTGGATTCGAGGGCGTCGAAGAACAAGCGGTTCCAGCTGTTGATACCGACCTGGGCGCCGATCTGCGCGAAGGCGAAGGCGAGCACGACGATGGTCAGCAGCCATGCCCGGCCGGCAGAGGCGCCTTTCCAGAACCCGTTGGCGATGCGGAAGAAGGAGCGCGAGCGGGAGCGAGCCGGGACGGCGTCGGCGGGATGGGCGGCGGTGTCGGTCATGGGAGGTCCGGCGGATCGTCAGCCCCTCCCGCCGTCTCCCGATCCTTCGAGGGGGCGGCCATCACGATCGGAGGGTCGAGCCGGGAACGCTGGCGACGGTAACGGGTTCCATGTGGGTTTGAGGGGGGTGCCACGCGCCCCGAGACCACGAGGACCCATGCTCTCCAATCCTGTCACCCGGCAGTCGCTCCATCCCTGGTGCCATGCCTGCCCTTTGCGCCGGAAACGCGCCTTCCACCCCAAGACCGATGCCGAGATCGCCTTCACGGCCGAGTTCAAGACCGACCACCGCCGCATCGCCGCCGGCCAGGAGATCATCTATCCCGGCCAGGCGGACGCCGAGCTGTTCACGCTCTTTGCCGGCTGGGCCTTCCGCTACAAGGTCATGCAGGACGGTCGTCGCCAGATCCTCAACTTCCTCCTGCCGGGCGACCTGATCGGCCTTCAGGCCTCCCTGCTCGCCGTCGCCCAGCATGGCGTCGAGGCGCTAACGGATGTCGAGGTCTGTGTCTTCCCTCGCCGCAAGATCTGGGACGCCTTCGTGCGCATGCCGCAACTCGCCTATGAGATGGCCTGGCTCGGCTCCCGGGAAGAGAACCTGACCGATGAAAACCTGTTGTCGGTCGGCCAGCGCAGCGCGACTGAACGCATCGCCTCGCTGGTCATCTCGCTCTACCGACGCGCGGAGACCCTTGATCTCGTCACCGACCGGAGCTTCGACTTCCCGCTCTCGCAGCAGCAACTCGCCGATGCGCTCGGCCTGTCGCTGGTCCATACCAACAAGACCTGGGCGAAGCTCCGCCGCGCCGGCCTGTTCACTTTCGGCAACGGCCGACTGACGCTGGAGAACCCACGGCTGACCGAACGGATCGCCGCATATTTCGAGCGGGATCTGGTGGAACGGCCCATCCTCTGACAGGGTAGGCGCGGGAACCGGCGCCGCGCGCGCGGCGTTAGCCCCGACAGGCATCGGCGAGGGTCCGTCACGGGCACGGCCGGCAGCGCCGGGAGCCTCCATGCACATTCGCTACGGATACGACATCACCATCTCCTGCGAGCAGGCGACCCCCGCCATCCTGATGCTCGACGTGCATCCCGATCGCCGTGGCGACCTCGCCGAGCCCGACGAGCCCGAGGTCACCGCTCTCGTCGGCGGAGCGAGCCTTGTCACCGAGCCGTTCATCGATCCCTTCGGCAACATCGCCCGCCGGCTGCTGGTGCCGGCCGGGGGCGCGCGGCTGACCGCCGCGGGCATGATCCACGACCCTGGCTTCCCCGAGGTCCTGCCGCTGGACGCCCACGCCACGATGCCGCAGGACCTGCCCAAGGAGGCCCTGCCCTTTCTGGCCGGAAGCAGATATTGCGAGACCGACCGGTTGATGGCGCTGGCCTGGGAGCAGTTCGGCACGGTCCCCGCCGGAGGGCGTCAGGTCCAGGCGATTTGCGACCTCGTCCATGCCCACCTGCGTTTCGACTACATGGCCGCGCGCAGCACCCGTACGGCGGCGGAGGCCTGGGATGAACGCACGGGCGTTTGTCGCGATTTCGCCCACCTCGCGCTGACGCTGTGCCGCTGCCTCAACATCCCGGCGCGCTACGTCACAGGTTACCTCGGCGATATCGGTGTACCGGCCATGCCCGATCCCATGGACTTCAGCGCCTGGTTCGAGGTCCTTCTGGACGGGCACTGGCATGCCTTCGACGCGCGCCACAACCGGCCCCGCATCGGTCGCATTCCGGTCGCGCTGGGCCGTGACGCCGCCGACGTCGCGATGATCTCAACCTTCGGCGCGCATCGGCTCGAGAGCTTCGCCGTGATCACCGAAGAGGTGGAGGGCGACCGTTTTCCGCAGACGGCCGGGGAGCGGCGGGACCACTGGCAGGCCATGAGCCGATTCCGCAGCGCCGGCTAAGTATTTTACGGACATCCTCATGCTGGTCGATCGGAACAAAGGGCGCCGGCTGCGGTTGGGACTTTGACAGCGCGCGGCACCCGTTTCGCGCCGCTGCTTTCCGAAGAGCCATCATGAGGATCGCCATGTTCAGGAAACACCTCGTCACCGCGTCCGTCGCCACCCTGCTGGCCACCGGCGCCCTCGCCCAGACCAACACTCCGAACACCACCACCACGCCGGGCGCGCAGACCCCGGCCCAGACCGCGCCGGCAACGCCGTCCACCCGCGCCCAGCAGATGACCAATGAGCAGCTCACCGCCAACAAGATCATCGGCATTTCCATCTATGCGCCGAAGCCGGATGCTCCCGCCACCACCGGCTCGACCGTGACGCCGAACCGCAACGCCGCTGCTCCGAACGCCGGGGGCTCGTCCACCGGCACCCCCATGGGCAGCACCAGCGGCTCCACGGCCATGCCGGGTTCCGGCACCGCCACCACCACGTCCGGCATGACCCCGGGTCCGGGCTCCATGGCCATCACCCCGGTGAGCGACGAGCAGTGGCGCATGATGCGCGATCGCCACGACTCCATCGGCAAGGTCGATGACCTCGCGATCGGCAATGACGGGCGTGTCTCCCATGCCATTCTCGGCGTCGGCGGTTTCCTCGGCATTGGCGAGAAGAACGTCGCCATTCCGCTCTCCGATGTGAAGTTCATGCGCATGTCCGACGGGACGCTGGTCGGCTTCGTCACCAGCACGAAGCAGCAGCTTCAGGATATGCCGACCTTCGTGCGCTCCCGCACCTGACAACCAGCTCCCGGCAGGGAGTGATCGAGCCCCGCACCCCTCAGGTGCGGGGCTTTTCGTTAGCCGGGTATTTTCACTGACAAAGGCGGCTCTCTCCGTCGCGACCACGAGGTTCGCGGTCGACATGAAGGTGGTCGTCATGGGCCGCATCCGAGCCCGGTCCGAGCACAGTGGTGAACCAGCCACAGCCTGCCCGGCGCAGGGCTGCGAGATAGCGCGTCGCCGAAGCGTCCGAGGGCGTGGCGACAGTTTCGCGGCGCCCGTCCAGAACGATCCAGGCGATGTCGATGGCAAGACCCCGGCCATGGGCGCTGATGCGCGCGCCCGGCATCCGGTTGCGGCTGCGGCAGGAAAACCCGGGACCGGTCCCGACCGCCGTAACACGCGCCCCGAGATGACCCGCGGCGAGCGGGACCAAGGCGTCCCGCGTGAAGGCGGCCAGGACCTCGGCGAACCCGCAGCTCACGAGCGGTCGATCGGGAAAGGCCACCACGCCGGCCTCCCCCTGCAGCGCCTCGAGCCGCACCGGATCGGCGATGCGGCAGGCCTCGGGACCAGCGGGTTGGTTTTCGATCGTGAAGCGCAGCCCGGTGAGGGCCAGCCGGACAAGACAGGTGCTTACCGGTGAAGGAGGAGCCTGGGGCTGCGGCAGAGGCGCCGGCGTTGCTGTGGTGGTCGGTCGTGGAACGGGAAGCGGCGTCGTGCCATGCGCCCCCGGCGCAGGGCTCCCCGCGGTGAGGACGAGGGCCAGCGCGAAAAAGGCGCAGGGGACGCTCTGCGGCGTCGCTCAGCGGCAGGCCAGGGCGTGCACCGCCACGGCCATAACGGCCAGGACAATGACGTGGAGGTTCGTGGCGATATCGGCCATGGCCAAAGCTCCCGATGGGACTGTCGGGAGAACGTGTGGGCATGACGGCAGGTTCCGCCGGAAAGTCCAGAGATTCACTGAACTTTCGAGCCTCGGAAGCGTTGGTTCCATGACACGAGACAGGAGACTCTCCATGGATCGCCAGGCCCTGATTGCCCGCCCCGCCACCAAGCGCCGCGCCGCGCTCTGGGCCATCGCCGTCATCGCCGCTGGCACGGTCGGCGCGATCGCCGCAGGCACGGCCGCGATGGTGGCTGACCGGCATTCCCCGGTGCGAGCCATTGCAGCTCTGCCCGCTCCCGCCGATCTCGACCACGCCCATCATGCCTTCGATGCCTTTCGGGACCAGCCGCCGCAGCCTGGGGTGGGCAGCACGGCCTCGGTGGCTGCCCAGGAGGGCGGCAGTCGGCTGTAAGGGTCTGTGCGGGTATAATCAGGCGTCGACCAGGCCTCCCGCGTCCGGGTGGCTCCGCCGCCGCATCTCGTGACGCAGGATCTCCTGCAAGATGCTGGCGTTCAGTGGCTTTGGCAGAAAAACGTGGTCGATGCGCGCCAGCACCGCATCGACCGTCTGATCCCCCGACACCACGACGACCTTGATGCCGCGCTCGGCGAAATCAGCGGCGATGCGCGGACCTGAGCGCCCGTCGCCAAGATGCAGATCCACAATGGCGAGGTCGGGCAAGGTGAGCGCAGCAAGCCGGTGCGCCTCATCGTGCGAGGGTGCCGAACCGCAGGTGACCGCGCCGCATTCGGCAATGCAGGTCTCAAGCTCCAGGGCCAGCACCGGATCATCCTCACAGACCAGCACGCGGAGAGTTTCCGGGCCCTTGCCATTGCCGCGCAGGCTGCGGGACGCGGTCACGAGATATTGGCCCGCAGCGGCAGCCGGGGGCTTGGTCGGCGACACATCGATGGACATGCACTGCTCCTTCGGCGGGCAGCCTTCATGGCGAAGGCCGCGCGCGACGCGGATGGGAACGGTTGAGCGGAATCAGCCGGGTCAGCTGTCGGAGCGGGCAGCCCAGCGGCTGCCGACGAGCGCGCCAACGGCGAGGACGGTGGCGGCGATGGTGGCCGCAAGATTGGGGCGCCGGGCGAGGGCCCGAAGGGCGACAGGCGCGACCGTCGGCGCCACGACAAGCGCCGTGGTCGCCATGGAGCGTCGGCGCTGGGCGCGCCATTTGATGGCCAGACCGATGAGCGCGATTCCGAGGGCCAGCACGAAGAACCAGCCGGCGAGGACCAGGCTCGCCACATCGGCGCCGTAGCGCCAGGCGAGCGCTCCGTGGCCGGCAGCAACGAGGAAGCCGAGCGAACACAGCAGGGCCAGGCCGGCAACGGCATAGATTGCCGCCACCAGGATGCTGCGCTTCACGGAAGCCCCGAGCTCGGCAACGCCGAGCAATGCCAGTCCCCTCCACATGATGCTCACCGCGACGAGAGGAAGCCGAGAACGACGCCGGCTGCGGCGGCAAGGCCAAGGGTGTGCCAGGGCCGCTCGGTGAGCTCGTCGGCGATCATCTTCTTCAGGTCGCCGGCCTGGTCCTTGGCGGCGCCGAACATCACGTCGGTGTCGATGCCGACGGCCTTCAGCTTGGCATTCACGTCGCGCGCGACATCCGCCGCACCGTCCATGGCTGCGTCCTTCATTTCAGCGGCCTTCTCGCCGGCACGGGCGGCGCCGTCGGCCATGTCGGAAGCGGCATCACGCAGCGGTGTGCCGGCCGAGCGAGCAGTCTCGCGAAGCCCAGCCTCGGCATGGCCGGAGGTGTCGTGCAGGCTGTCACGGGTGGTGGTCTGGGCGGCGATGGGCATGGGAAAACTCCTGCTGTCAGGCGGTGAGGGACGTCGGGGTCGACGCTGAATTGTCGCTTCGAACGGTAAACTCGCGGCGGGGGTCGCAGTTCCTGCGGCGGCGTCCGACGCCTCGGCCTGGGCGATTTCATGGGCGATGCGGTAGGATCGCAGCACCTCGACCATGACGATCCCGACGAGCAGCAGCGGCGTCGAGAGGATGGCGCCCGCCGGACCCCAGAGCCACAGCCAGAAGACGAAGGACAGGAAGACGAGGAAGGGAGAGACCGTCAGCCGCTGGCCGACGAGGCTGGGGGTGAGGACGTTTCCCTCGATCACATGGATCACGACATAGGCGGCGCCGGGAGCCATGGCCCAGGCGGCGTTGTCAGTGAGCGTGATGCCCGCACCGACCATGAGCGCCGCGACGATCAGCGGCCCGATGAACGGCAGGTAGTTCAGCACGAAGGCGAGCGCCGCCCAGAACAGCGGATAGGGGAAGCCCGCGACCCAGGCGATGAGCCCGGTCACCGCGCCCATGCCGAGGTTGATGATGGTGACCACGGCGAAATAGCTGCCGATGCGAGTCTCGACCTCCTCGAAGAAAGAACCGGCGACCTGCCGGGCATCCCGGCCGAAGCAGAGGCGCAGGATACGCGCCTTCAGCTGCCGGCGGGCGGCGAGGTAGAAGAAGATCGTGGCGACGAAGATGAGAAGCCCGCCGGCGGCGCTGGTGGAGGTCACCGCGATGTTCAGCAGCGGCGTGAAGGACGAGCCGGCGGCCGTTTCCGTGGCGACGGGACGGGTGGCGTTGTCGGGAACGCCCTGAAGCCGGCGCATCATGTCGAAGAAGCCATCGAACTTCGCCCTTAGCGTATCGACGATGGCCGGGATCTGGTCCGCGCCGAGGGCGACGGGTGCCGCGAGCACCGCGAAGAGCACGATGATCAGGAGGAGCCCGACCATCACGACCACGCCGGCGGCGGCGGCATGCGGCCAGCCGCGCCTTACAAGCAGGTCCGCGAGCGGCCCCAGCACCAGGCCGAAGACAATGCCCGCCGTGACCGGCAGCGCAACCGGACGGGCGATGGCGAGGGCGGCGGTGGCCAGGATGACGAAGATGCCAAGCGTGGCGTAACGGACGACCGGATCATGGTCGCCCATGTCGAAGAAGCCGGGCTCGTCGGCAGCCGGCTCCGGCGGCTCCTCTGGCCGCGGCAGAAACCAGAGCAGCTCGCTGCGCATCACCCGATCCTCCAGGCCGATCTGCCCGCTCCGGGGCTGGGCGGCACGAGAACCCCCCGGACCGCCCGGCGGTTCCCTCAGGGTGAGCGGCTCAGCGCACGTCGTCCTTGCGCAGCACCACGTCGATCCGGGCGACGACGCCCTCGGGCCGGTAGTCGATGGCGACCTCGCCACCGAGCTGGGAGGCCAGCAGCCGGTTGAGGAGCAGCGAGCCGAAGCCGCGGCGCTCGGGGGTCTTCACAGGCGGGCCACCGGATTCCCGCCAGACGAGACCAAGCCGGGGTTCGGGTCCGGTGCCTTCCAGGCTGATGGTCACGTGGACCTGGCCCTCCGGCACCGAAAGCGCGCCGTACTTCACCGCGTTGGTGGTGAGCTCATGGATGGCCATGCCGATGGGCACGGTCATGTCCCGGGGGATCACAACGGCCGGTCCGTCGAGGGTGACGCGGCCCTCACCGTCGCCGAGATAGGGGGCGAGTTCGCTCTCGAGGATATCGATGAGTCCGGCACCGGCCCAGGCCTCGCGGGTGAGCAGCGAATGGGTCCGCCCCAGCGAGACGAGGCGGTCGGAGAAATCCTCGCGGAAGGTCTCGAAGGACGAGGCCGATCGCCCCGTGGCCGAGGCGATGGCCTGGACGGTCGCGAGGATGTTCTTCACGCGATGGTGGAGCTCACGGATGAGCATCTGCTGGCGCTCGTCGGCCTGTTTGCGGGCGCCGATATCGAGGGCGGTGCCGAGCACCTGCGTGACCTCGCCGGAAGCGTCGCGCAGGAACGGCGTCTCGCGCACCAGGAACCAGCGCCATGATCCATCGGTGTGCCGGATGCGATACTCGAGCTCGCGGATCTCGCCATCTGCCGCTCGCCGGACCTTGGCCGCGAAGGCTGCAACCCGGCGGCGGTCTTCCGGGTGAACGACCTCGGCGAGAGCCTTGAGCGGCCGGCCCATCAGTTCGGACGGGGCATAGCCCAGCGCCTCGAAGATCTGCGGATTGACGTAGGCGTTGCGGCGGCGCTTGAGGTCATTGATGTAGATAAGATTGGGCGCCGAGATCATCAGGCGCTCGAGCCGCGCCTTCTGCTGGGCCAGTTCCGCCACGCGGGCCTTGAGCTGGCCCTGGGCGGCGACAAGCGCCTCCTCCGCCAGCTTCTTGTCGTGGATGTCGGTGCAGGTGCCGAACCAGCGAACGATGTTGCCATCGCCGTCGCGCACCGGCACGGCACGGCCCATGAACCAGCGATAGCTGCCATCGCCCGCCTTGAAGCGATACTCGATCTCGTAGGGCTGGCCGGTGCGGAGCGATTCCTGCCAGCGGGCGGCGGAGCGCGCCTGGTCGTCGGGATGGACCAGCACGTTCCAGATGCCGCCCATGGTGGAGCCGGGCTGGGTGCCGGTGAACTGGTACCAGCGGTCGTTGAAATAGTCGTGGTAGCCGTCGGGCAGGGTCGACCAGACCAGCTGCGGCATGGCGTCGGCGATGGTCTGGAAGCGCCGCTCGCTGGCCTCCAGTTCGGCATCGCGCACCCTGAGGCTCTCGGTTACCTCGGCGCGCAGGCTCTTCTCCTCCGCATAGGTGTCGCGCACGGCCGTGAGGATGCTACGCGAGGCGATCATGGCGGCAGTGACCGCGGCAAGGACCAGCACCGCACCGATCAGCGCGACGGGGCCGAGGGTCGCGAGGGCGAAGCGGCCGAAAACGCTTTCGGGCACGGCGATCACCGCTGAGAAGCGACTCGCCGGCGCTCGGGCGACGGCGAGGGTGGCGGGCAGGTTCTCGATCGTCCGGGTGCGGACTATGCCACTCCTCATCGCGGCGAGGGCCTCACGCACCGCCGGGATCGCCCGGGTTCCGATGAAACGGTGACCGTCGCGGGAGCGCGCCACGACCTGATCCTCGCCGTCGAGCACGGCGGCGATCCAATCGGAGGGAAGGTTCTGCGCCGCGATCAGGTCGCCGAACCGGGTCGACGGGATGAGCAAGGCCACCGCGACGCGCTGACCGCTGCGGGTCGTCGCCCCGATGGCCGCGACCACGGCCGGCTCATCAAGGCTGCCCCCCCGGAAGAGCGGGGAGATGGCCATGCGGTCGCTCGCCAGCGCCTCGCGGGCAATGGCGCCCCCGGCTGTTTCGGTGAGGGCGACACCGCCCTCGCCGAGGCTGAAATAGGTGTTGAGGATGCGCCGGCCTTCGGCATCGAGGATGGCCACGAAAGTGCCGGGGCGGGTGGAGCGCCGGGCCTGCTGGTAGAGCGCCAGCCAATCCCCGGCGGCGAGGGACGGCGAGGCCGCGACAGCCCGCAGATAGACCTCGGCATTGCTGAACTGACTGTCGACGGCGGAGGCCAGCGTACGCGCCTGATCGACGAGCCGGCCTTCCATGCGTGTGCGCTCGGAGCGGTTGGCCTGCCACACCGCGCCCATGGCAAGCACCATCAACGGCACGCTGATGCCGATGACCAGCAGGACGAGCCGCCGCCGGAGCATGGACAGCCGGCGCCGATCGTCGGTCTCCGCGATGGTGGCGGTGGCGGCTGTCACGCGCGGAGGGCCCCGGTCCTTGCAGGCTGCGCCGGTCGTGACGGGCTCAGCGGGCTTACGCGACGCGGGGTCCTCTCGATATCGCGCACCAGCCACTCCCTCGGCGCCACCGCTCGTCCGGACCGGCCGCCCATATGGCGGTCCGATCCGGAGACACGCTTCCGCGACCACAACGCCGCGCGTCCGAAAAAGTTCCTTCGCAGGCCAAACCGGTTGCGATGCCTACCATTGTACAGGTGCGGCGGAACCCGGAGGCCCATCGCCGGTTTGTTCGCTGACATCTCGATGTCGCCGGCCCATGCGGGCCCAAGCATCATTGTTCAGGAGCCAACCATGGGTAATCTTCTCTACTGGGCCGTCGTCTTCCTCATCGTGGCGGTGGTTGCCGCCTTCCTCGGCTTCGGCGGCGTCGCCGGCACGGCCATGAGCGGCGCGCAGCTGCTGTTCTGGGTCGCCATCGTGCTCTTCGTCGTCTCGGTTGTCGCCGGCCTGATACGGCGCGCCTGACCGACGCGGGGACCAGGGGACCCGCGGTTGACCGCGGGTCCGGACGAGGTCCGCGGCTTGCCGCGGGCTTCGCCCTTGCGTCTTTTGACATGTCCTCTCGGCGGTCTGATGGTACAGAGAGCTGGGGTAGCGTTACCGGAATGTCATGACGCAGGGTCATCTCGTCCAGCGGTTTGCGTTGGGTGTCGGGCTGTTCGCCGCGGCCCTGGGATTGCGCTTGGCCGCTGAACCGCTCCTCCCTCCGGGCTTTCCCTTTCTGACCTTTTTCCCGGCTGTGATCATCACAGCCTTTGTCGCGGGCGCGGGGCCGGCCATCCTCTGCGCTACGCTCAGCGGCATCGCGGCGCTGTATTTCTTCATCCCACCCGAGCGGTCCTTCGCCCTGGACCTGCAATCCGGCGTCGCCATTTCCTTCTTCGCGATCATCTGCGCCGTCGACATCCTCATCATCGACCGGCTGACCACGGCCCTCGCAGCTCTGCGGGCAGAGCGGGAGAAGGCCCTGCACCATGCCGGCCAGCGGGATACCCTGTTCAAGGAACTGCAGCACCGGATCGGCAACAATCTCCAGTCCGTCTCGGCTCTGCTCAACGTGCAGATGCGCGCCGTCTCCGATCCGGCGGCGAAACGCGCGCTGGCTGACGCCGTGCAGCGCGTCGGCATCATCGCCGACATCCACCGCATGTTCCACGATCCGGCGCATGCGGATGGCCGCATCGACGAGGACTTCGTGCGCGAGCTGGCGGAACGTTGCATCGCCGCAGCGGGAGCGGGCGACAAGGTCTCGCTGGTGACCTCGATCACCCCCATCGCCCTGCCGCAGGACAAATTCCTGCCCGTGGCGCTGATCATGACCGAGTGCATCAACAATGCGCTGGAGCACGGGCTCGGCGCGCGCGACCACGCCACCATCGAGGTGATGCTCAGCCGCACTGGCACGGATTGCGACCTGACGGTGCGGGATGACGGTCCCGGACTTGCCCCCGGCTTCGATGTCGCGACCGCCCGCAGCATCGGCATGACGGTCCTGCGGGCCTTTGCCAGCCAGCTCGACGGGCGTTTCAGCATGACGTCCGAAGGTGGCACAGTATGCCGCCTCACCTTCCGCGCGCCGGTCATTGAGGACCGCATGGAGGTCGCCTGGTCAGCTTCCGGATTGAAAGCAGCTCAGCCCTCATGACCCCTTCCAGCGACTGGGCCGGCCGATTGGCGAGCCGCGGCGGTGAAATGGGCCGCGCCATCGCCGACCATGACTGGGCCGCCACGCCGCTGGGGCCCATCGAGGGCTGGTCGACGACCCTCAAGGCGATCGTGAAGCTGATCATCGGCTCGCCCGTACCGCAGGCGCTGCTGGTCGGACCCAACGGTATCCTCATCTACAATGCCGGCTATGCGCAGATCTGCGGCGCACGCCATCCCGCGGTCCTCGGCACGCCCGTCTGCGAGGCCTGGGCGGAGGCCGCCGCCTTCAACCGCAATGTGCTCGACACGGTGCTCGCCGGCGCGACGCAGACCTATTCGGAACAGGCCTTCGTGCTCTACCGCAACGGCGGTCCGGAGGACGTCTGGTTCGACCTGAGCTACAGCCCCATCATCGAGGAAGACGGCGAGCGCATCGGCGTCCACGCCATCGTGGTCGAGACGACGGACCGGGTCCGTTCCCAGCGCGAGCTGGCCCGCAGCCGGGAGCGCCTCGCCTTCGCGCTGAACTCCGCGGGGATGATCGGCACCTGGGACTGGCACATCGGTTCGAACCTGTTCTTTCCCGATACACGGCTGGCAGAACTCTTCGTTTCAGACGTCGTGTCGCCGGAAGACGGCATGCCGGTGGAGCGCTATCTCGAGGCGATCCATCCCGAGGACCTGCCGCGGGTTCAGGCGGCCTTCCGGGAGGCGATCGCCGAGAAGGACAAGTATTCCGAGGAATACCGGCTGCGGGGGCGCGACGGCTCCTGGCGCTGGGTCATCGCCCGCGGCGAATGCCTCTACAACCACGCGGGGCGGCCGGCGCGCTTTCCCGGCGCCATCGTCGACATCACCGAGCTCAAGGAGTCGGAGGAAGCGCGGTCGATCCTGCTGCGCGAGCTCAATCACCGCGTGAAGAACATCTTCGCGGTGGTCTCAGGCCTCGTCTCGATGACGGCGCGAACGGCGACGACGCCGCGGGACATGGCGGAGGCCCTGCGGGGTCGCCTCGCCGCGCTCTCGGCAGCACACGACCTCATCCGCTCTGCCGTGCTCGGCACCGAGGCGGGCCAAGAAACGACGCCGCTCGCGGATCTCGTCAGGCGGATCCTGGCCCCGCATGTGGAGCAGGACGACCGGGTCTCCGTGTCGGGGCCGGCCATCCTGCTGGGGCCGACCGCGGCGACGAGCCTCGCTCTCGTTTTCCACGAACTGGCGACCAATGCCGCCAAGTACGGCGCGCTGTCGGGGGAAGCCGGAACGTTGCGGGTGGAGTGGGTGATCACAGCCGCCGACGTGGCTCTCACCTGGGCGGAGCAGGCGCCGGGCGGCCTTGTCTCGGCGCCCAGCCATCGCGGCTTCGGCAGCCAGCTCATCGAGATGAGCGTGCAGCGCCAGTTGAAGGGCGCGCTGACCCATGACTGGTCAGGCGGCGGGCTCACCGCCATGCTGGTCGTGCCAGCGGACCACCTCGCCCGCTGACACGCAGGCGATCGAGACCTCAGCGCCAGAACAGCGCGAGGAGGATGATGATCGGCAGCGGTACGCCGACAAGCCAAAGCAGTGCGCCGCGTCCCAGTCCCATGATGCGTCTCCTGTGTTCGGGTTCGAACCGGATAACGCCGGGGTTTTCGTGGGGTTCCGAAGGTGAGGGCTCAGGCGGCGAGGGCCTCGCGGCCGTCATGGCCACTCACCGTGACGGTGAGGATCGAGCCCGGCGCGACATCGCGGCGAAGGCGCACTGGCGTGAAATGGCCGGTGCGGGCAACGCGGTCCGTCTCGGCGAGCACGGAGAAGGCGCGGCCCACCATGCCATCGAGATGTGCGGCGAGGGCTGCCTCTCCCTTGGCCCGCAGGCGCTTCGCCCGCTCCTTCACGACGTCGCGCGCCACCTGCGGCATCCGCGCCGCGGGAGTGCCGGGCCGCGGCGAGAAGGGGAAGACATGGAGGTGGGTGAGCCCGCAATCGTCGACGATGGCGAGGGAGCGGGCGAACATCTCCTCCGTCTCGGTGGGGAAGCCGGCGATGATGTCGGCACCGAAGACCATGTCGGGGCGCAGCCGGCGCACCTCCTCGCAGAAGCGGATCGCGTCGTCCCGCAGATGCCGGCGCTTCATGCGCTTCAGCACCATGTCGTCGCCGGCCTGCAGCGAGAGGTGGAGATGCGGCATGAACCGCTCCTCCTCGGCGATCACCGCCATGAGGTCCGGATCGGCCTCGACGGAATCGATGGAGGAAATGCGCAGGCGCTCCAGCTCCGGCACATGGCGGAGGATCGCCCGAACCAGCGCGCCGAGCTTCGGCTCACCGGGAAGGCCCTGGCCGTAGCTGGTGATGTCGACCCCGGTCAGCACCACCTCGCGGTAGCCGTTCTCGACGAGCTTGCGCACCTGCGCCACGACCTCGCCCATCGGCACAGAACGGCTGTTGCCGCGGCCGAACGGGATGATGCAGAAGGTGCAGCGATGGTCGCAGCCGTTCTGCACCTGGACGAAGGCGCGGGAGCGGCCGGTGAGCCCGTCGACAAGGTGCAGCGCCTGTTCGCGCACCGCCATGATGTCGTTGACCGCGACCTTTTCGGAAGCGGCGATGCCGAAGTCCGGGCCCTGCGACAGGGCGCGCCGGGTCTCGCCCCAGGCCTCGGCCTTCATCTTCTCGTCATTGCCGATGACGCGGTCGACCTCGGCCATCTCGGCGAAGACCTCGGGCTCCGTCTGGGCGGCGCAGCCGGTGACGATGATGCGGGCGGCCGGGTTCTCGCGCTTCAGCCGGCGGATCGCCTGCCGCGCCTGTCGCGTCGCCTCGCCAGTGACGGCGCAGGTGTTGACGACAATGGCATCGGAGAGGCCCGCTTCGGCGGCGAGGCGCTGCATGACCTCGGATTCCGACGTGTTGAGCCGGCAGCCGAAGGTCACGACCTCGACGGAGGGGCGAGCAGCGGACATGAGCGTCAGGCGGCTGTCGCGAAGAGAGCCGGGTCGAAGCGGCCTTCGTGCTCCACCTCGGTCGGGCCGGTCATGACGACATGGTTGTCGTCGCGCCATTCGATGTGGAGGTCGCCGCCCGGAAGCGAGACGGTGGCGGCGCGCCCTGTCCGCTTGGTGCGGGCGGCCGCGACGAGCGCGGCGCAGGCGGCCGAGCCGCAGGCGCGGGTGATGCCGACGCCGCGCTCCCAGACCCAGAGCACGATGTGGTCGCGGCTCTTCACGCCGGCAAGCGAGATATTGGCCCGCTCCGGGAAGATCGGGTGGTTCTCCAGCATCGGCCCGATCTTCGGCAGGTCGTAGGCATAGGGATCGTCGACCCAGAAGATGGCGTGCGGATTGCCCATGGAGACGACCGAGGGCGAATGCAGGATCGGCGCGTCGATCGGACCGATCTGCAGCTCGATGGCCCGGGTGTCGCGAAACTCCTCGGCCAGCGGGATGTCCTGCCAACCGAACTTCGGCTCGCCCATGTCCACCGAGAAGGCGGCGGGGCCGACGCGACGGCAGGCGAGGATGCCAGCGACCGTCTCGACGAGGAAGCTCTCCGTGCCGTCCTCCTCGGACAGCACCCAGGCGACGCAGCGCGTGCCGTTGCCACAGGCCCCGGCAAAGGAGCCGTCGGTGTTGTAGATGCGGATGAAGCAACGGGTGCCGGGGGTGCGCGGCTTGTGCAGCACCATCATCTGGTCGAAGCGGGAGCGTTCGTCCGCCGCGATGGCACGCGCCTCCGCCGCGGTCACGACATGCGCGGAGGCGCGCAGATCGACCACGACGATCTCGTTGCCGGCGCCGTTCATCTTCCAGAACGGATGGTTGGCGAGCGGGCTCATACCTGAAGGACCGGGTCGGATGGCGTTGTGAGGGGCCTGTGACGACGGGGACACATTGCGTTGGGCCTATATAGGCTATCCTCGCGTTTGTCGAAATGCCCGGGGCGCATGACCCCGCGGAGGGGTGCCATGAGGACCAGCGCGATCATCACGACGGGCAACGTGGGACTGGTGGGCGGCGGGGGGCGGACCATGGCGGGAGCCGCGGCGTGGCTGGCGCTTGGTCTCGCCGCGGCTATGGCGCAGCCAGCGCCGAGCACCAATCCGCCGGCGGCCAGCGCCCCTGCCAGCGTGGCGCCCGGGCCCACAGCCCCGGCAACCGCCGCCGCGCCGAGCGCCGAGGCGCCAGCGCCTGCCGCTACCGCGCCGGCGGCTGCCCCCGCTACTCCTGCCGCCGCTCCGCCGCCTGCCACGGCGGCCCCCGTGACGCCCGCGCCCGCGGCACCCGCCGCCTCGGTCCTACCGACCGACGAGGCCATTGCCGCGGCGGGCTTCGCCGACGAGGTGATGCTGGAGGCAAAGCCCGCACTGGTGCGCAGCGGAAAGACCGTCTGGGATGACCTCTTCGGCGCCTTCCGCCGCACCATCGCCGAACTGAAGGCCGTGGCTGCGCGAGAGGGGGCCGAGATCACCGGGCCTCCCATGGTGCGCTTCCTGTCATCCTCCGACGACGCGGTGGATTTCGAGGCGATCCTTCCGGTGAAGGATACGGCCAAGCCGGCGGCCGCCTATGCGCCCGCCGCGCCTGGAACGACGCCGGCCGGCAAGACCCTGCGCTTCGTCCATCACGGCGGCTATGACACCATGGAACAGACCTACGACGAGATCGCCAACCATCTCGACGAGCGCAACATCCTGGCCGAGGACGCCTTCGTCGAGGAATATGTGAGGGATCCCGACACCACGCCGGAAACCGCCATGGCGATCTTCATCTACGTCTTCCCCAAGGCCACGCCGACACGCTGAGCCCAGCCGGCCGACAAGCGAGGGCCGGCGCCGCGGTTGCGACGCCGGCCTCCCATGCCCAAGCGGGAAGCGTCAGGCCTGATCTTGCGTCGGGCGCGTCGGGAAGATCTTCACGACGTTGCCGTTGCGCGACTGCCACTCCTTCTCAAGCTCCAGCACACCCATCTCCAGGCAAAAGGTGGCGGTGGCGCTGAAGCCCTTCGCCTCGTAGGCGACGGCTCGCGCTGCGCCGATGAGCGCCAGCAGCGCATCATCGGACGTAGTCGCATCGCCATTGAGGGGCGTGACGGGCTTGCGGTTCGTTCTCACGTATCGATCCTCCCTTCCAGATGTGACGGCTCGTGCCAGCGCCCCTCCGGCCGGATCAGCACGGCAGGGCCGGACTGCGGCGTCAGGGCGTCGGGTTTCGCGGAGACGATCAGGTCGCCCTCGAAATAGGTGGTGTCGGTGAGGTAGCGGATGCCCTCGCCGGAACGGCGGACGAAGCCGAAGCGCTCCCAGAGCGGCGCCACGTCAGCGGCGGCATGGCCATAGAAATGGGTGTAGCCCTTGGCCCGGCCGAGATCGATGGCCGCCTGCACCAGCTTGAAGGCGAGGCGGGTGCGACGGAAGCGCGGCAGGACCGCGAGCCGCTCGACCTTCGCGAAGCCGGCAAACCACCTGATGCGGATGCAGCCCGCCGGCTCGTCGCCGACATAGCCGATGAGGTGGGTGGCGCTGAGATCGTTGCCGTCCACATCCTCGCGATAGGGGATGCCCTGCTCGCCGATATAGGCGGCGGCGCGCATGGCGAGCACCATGGTGAGCTCGGAGAGGTCGTGGACCACCTTGATCCCGATCGCCGAGTCCTCGGCGCCGGGCACGTAGCTGTCGTAGCTCGCCACCGGCGGCGCCTGCATGGGCAGGTGCATGAGGTCCTTCAGGTAGTGGCGCTTGAAGCTGGCGCCCTGGACGAAGCCGATGTTGAGGAAGAACTGCAGCGCGCGCTCGTTGGCGGCGCGGCAATACATCGGCAAGCCACGGTACTTCGCCGAGGTCATGCGCTCGAAGACATGGGCGATGCCACCGGCCGTCTCCGGTCCGTTCATGACGCCCCAATGATAGACCGCCGCCGGGCGCTCATGTTGCCGGCAGATGAACTGCAGGTCCGGATCGCCCGTATCCAGGCGGCCGTCAAACAGCGCGGCATGGCCGTCCGCGGTCAGCGGCAGGAAGGCGAGGAACCCCATCGCATTGCCTGTGGTATCGTCGGTGTAGCCACCGCGCGCGAAGACGGAGATGCATTCGGGATTGTGGCGGAAGATCTCGAGGACCTTCTCGGTACTGGCGAGGCCCTCGATGCTGGTCCTCGCCTTGGCCATCAATTCTTCAATGATCGTAGGAGTTGGGGTGAAAGCGACGATGGAGCGAGCGTAAACAGCCGGCTGGAGACTGCGGGCATTCCTGCTGCGGTTGCGATTGCGGCTGGATGAGATAGGCTCTTTACTCTGGAACATGGCAGATACCCCTGGGTTACGCGGGAACAACACAGGGATGTTCGCAAATGAGGTTGTAGCTGCATGTCCTCAAAACGCGCCGACGTGGCCCATGAACGAGACCACATCGACACGGCCTTCAACTGGGACGATGTCCGCCTCTTCCTGATTCTCGCGCGGACCGGGAGCCTGCGGAGGGCTGCCGCGGAGGCCGCAATGTCGCGTAGCGCCTTGATGCGCCACATCGTTCACCTGGAACAGCGGACCAATTGCGTCCTCTTCCGCCGCACCAAGCAGGGAATGGTGCTGACCGAGGAGGGCGAGAAGGTTCGCACCGCCGGAGAGGCCATGCTGCAACAGGCGCGGCTGCTGAGCCACGTCTCGCAAAGGGCGAAACCCGGGTTGCGCTCGACGGTGAAGCTCGGGATCACCGAAGGGCTCGGGACCTTCTGGCTGGTGCCGCGCATCCTCGACTTCTCGCTGGCGGAACCGACCGTGCAGGTCAGCATCAAATGCGACATGCGCCCCCCCGATATCGAGGGGCTGGAGGTCGACTTCGCCGTGCAGCTGGAGCGACCGGCGGCCTCCGACCTCATCGTCACGCGGCTGGGCTGGCTGCACATCGCCTTTTTCGCCTCAGAGCGCTATGTGCGCAGCTACGGCGCGCCGGAGACGCGGGCGGATATCGCCGCCCATCCGTTCATCGAACTGGTCGCCAACCAGATCCCGAGCCAGGCACTGCAGGCGGACGTGACGCGGGAGGACCACCGCGCCTTCGTGGGCCTGCGCGTGAACACCAGCTCCGCCCAGGTGCTGGCCGTGACCAGCGGGGCGGGCGTGACGGCGCTGCCGACCTACGCGCGCGCGCTGGCGCCGAGCCTCGTCCACGTCGCCCGCGACTTCCACATCCCCCGCGACATCTGGCTCGTCTACCATCCGCGCGCGGCGGACCTGCCGCATGTGCGCAAGGCGATCGAGTGGGTGAAACGCTCCTTCGACCCGCAGCGCTATCCCTGGTTCGGCGAGGCCTATATCGAGCCCGACAAGATGCATCTGCTCGCAGCCGAACGCGGCTCGCTCTTCTCGGACTTTCAGGCGGCCGAAGCCTTTCGTTAGCCTCGCACGTCCCGCTTGCGGCGCTGCAAGCCGATTGCTGTGGCGGCGCCGGGGCCTACGCCTATCTTGGCCTCACGATACGCGGACACCGCGTCACCAGGAGGCCATCATGTCCCTCGGCATTCACCACGTCACCGCCATTTCCGGTCCCGCCCGCCGGACCCTCGCCTTCTACGGCGAGGTCCTTGGCCTGCGCCTCGTCAAGAAGACCGTCAATTTTGACGATCCCGGCACCTATCACCTCTATTTCGGCGACGAGGCCGGCAGCCCTGGCACCATCCTGACCTTCTTTCCCTGGGAGAATGCCGGTCCCGGCCGGCTCGGCATTGGCCAGACCCAGGAGACGGTGTTCCGCGTGCCCGCCGAGTCGCTGGGCTGGTGGACGCATCGCTTCGTCGAGAAGGGCGTGCCGCACGAGGCGATCGAGAAGCGCTTCGGCCGCTCCACCCTCGCTTTCCGCGACCCGGACGGCATGCGCCTCGCCCTCGTCGGCGTGACGGAGGCGGCGAGCGAGCCCGCATGGGCCGCCGGCCCCGTGCCGGCCGAGGCCGCAATCCGCGGCTTCGACGGCGTGTCACTGCTGGTCGAGAAGGGCGAGAAGACGGCGGCGATCCTCACCGACGTCTTCGGCTTCGAGCCGGCCGGCACGGAGGGCACCACGACGCGCTACATCGCGCCGGGCGTCGCCATGGGCGGAACCGTGGACATCCGCGTGGCCGGCGGGTTCCTGCCCGGCCGCGAGGGTGCGGGCTCGGTCCATCACATCGCCTTCCGCGCAGCGGACGACGCCGCGCAGGAGGCCATGGTGAAGCGCCTGCGGGAGGGCCACGGCCAACGGGTCACGGAGCAGCGGGACCGGAACTACTTCCGCTCCGTCTATTTCCGCGAGCCGGGCGGCGTGCTCTTCGAGATCGCCACGGACGTTCCCGGCTTCGCTGTCGACGAGCCGGCCGCGACCCTCGGCGAGGCCCTCAAGCTGCCCGCTGGCCTCGAGCCTATGCGCGCTCGCATCGAGGCGGTCCTCCCCGCCCTCACCTGACAGCCCAGCGGGGCCGCGCTTCCGCGGCCCCGCCTTCCGGGAGAGATCACCATGACCACCACCGCGACCGACTTCATCCACCGCTTCGTGCCCGGCACCACGGCCGGAGCGGCCCCGCTCCTGCTGCTGCACGGCACCGGCGGCGACGAGACCGACCTGCTGCCGCTTGGCCAGATGATCGCACCGGGTGCTGCCCTGCTGTCGCCGCGCGGCAAGGTGCTGGAGCACGGCATGCCGCGCTTCTTCCGCCGCCTGGCCGAGGGCGTCTTCGACCATGAGGACGTGGTCCGGCGCGCCCACGAACTCGCCGATTTCGTGGCCGCCGCCGGGGAACGTCACGGGCTCGGGAAGCCGGTCGCGGTCGGCTTCTCCAACGGCGCCAACATCGCGGCGGCGATGCTCCAGCTGCGGCCCGATGCCCTGGCCGGCGCCGTTCTGATCCGGGCCATGGTGCCTCTGCCGGTCGCTCCGGCGTCCGACCTCGCGGGCAAGCCGGTGCTGATCCTGTCGGGCGCCATGGACCCGATCATCCCGGAGGCCAATGCCGCCGAGCTCGCCCGGCAGCTGTCGGCGGCCGGGGCAGCCGTGACCCATGAGGTGCTGCCCGCCGGCCACCAGCTGACCCAGTGCGACATCACCCTGGCGCGGGACTTCCTCGCCGGTCGCTGAAACGAGGAGGGGCCGCCCCGGCGGAGCGGCCCCTCGAACTCTGACGAGCGGTTTGACTCAGCGGGTGACGACCACCTGCGTACCAACGCTGACGCGGTTCATAAGGTCGACCACGTCCTCGTTCAGCATGCGGAAACAGCCGAAGGACGCGGCCGTGCCGACGGAACGGCGCATGCCCTCCGTGGTGCCATGGATGGCATATTCGCCACCGGCCAGGGTCAGCGCGCCCTCACCCATCGGATTGTTCGGGGCACCGCCGGGGATGACATCCGGCAGGTTCGGATTGGCGCGGCGGACGACGGCCGGCGGCGACCAGGCGGGGCGCACGTGGCGGCCATTGACGACGGTGCGGCCCTCCCACTGCTCCGAGGCCCGGCCGACCGCGACGCGATAGCGGATCGCCATGCCGTTCTCTTTGATGAGATACAGGCGCCGCTCGGAATTGCGGATGACAATGGTGCCGGGTTCGGCATTGAAATTGACCCGGACGATCTCCCGGGCTTCGGCCTGATGCGGTGCCGAGATACCGGCCAACGCGCACAGAGAGAAAACAGCGGCCAGCAGAGGCCGCTTCCAGACAGTTCCCATGACCCACTCCCAAGCCGCCCTTTCCACCCGGCGGCACGCGCCGAGGAAGACGGGCGATCGGTTTCTCTTCCCTTGTCGAGAGAGGAAAAATCGCGGCGAGAGTCAACGAGTCCTTGCGCTCCTGACATGTCGTGGCGGCGACTCTGTTGCATAGCCGCAACGCTGCCGCGGCCAGCGGCGTGAACGGTCATAAACCATTCACCACACAACACATTCACCGACGGTCAACCATGTCCTTCAACCGCCCGCTGAAGGCTGGTCCGCCATGGTCTGCACAAGGCTGGAGGACGGGTCGGTGTACAGCGCCGTAGAGCCCAGACTGAAGATCCAGGACAGGCGGACGACATCCGCGCTGCTGGCCCTGTGCGGCTTCGTGGTCCTCGCCTGCCTGCCCATCGCGCTGTTCTGGTCGATCGCCGCCGGCGACGTCACCCCATCGGCCACCATCCGCCCGACGCTCGCACCGCCGCCCGTCGCCAGCGAGCCGCTGGAGCCGACCTGGCGCACCGTGGCGAACCGCCATGCCGGGTTCGACGTGGACGCGCCGCGCTGGCGCTCGCTTGGTCAGGAGACGCTTCTCCAGCGCCGCTCCGACGGCCTGTCGCGGGAGGTTTTCCAGTTCGGGAATGCCAGCGACTTCCGCCGCCACGCGGCCATCGTCATCGATCGCGGCGAGATCGATGCCGTCAGCCCGCTGGCGGGCCTCACCGCCATGTTCGCCGATCTCGGCGTGCCGGCAACGCGCGTCATCGCCAATCCGCTCCCACTCGTCACCAAGTTCGGCCCCATGGCCACTGCCGACATGGCGATCGAGACCGAGGACAACGGCAAGTCTTGTCTCGCCTTCGCCCTGCGGGAGGCGGAGGCCGGCATCGCCATCGCCGGATGGGTCTGCAATGGCGGGCCCGAACTGGTCAGCCGGCAGGAGGCGAGCTGCTTCGTCGACCGCGTCTTCTCCGTCGGCGTCCGCGACCAGCAGGTGGCGGCCATCTTCGCCAAGGCCGAGCTTGCCCGTCAGCCCTGCCCCGCGCCGCCCGCCGGAGCCCAGCCCGCGCCCGTCTCCGAGCGCAACGGCCGGCCGGCACCGCTCCGCCTCAACCGGCTCTGAGCCGTTTCGCGGCAAGCCAGTGCGTTAACGATTCGCTCACCGTTAACCACGCCTTAACCATAAAAATTGCAGGATCGCCGCCAACGCGACACGAGGAGGCGGCGATGGCTGTCGGATCGATCGGAACAGCAGGGACGGGCACGACGGGTGCTGCGGGCGATCGCGCCGGCGGCTCCAATGCCAGCGCCGTGCGCCCGGCCGAGACCGCTCCGAAGACGCGCGTCGCCAACGTCACCGTGACCCTTTCGCCGGAAGCCCGCCAGCACCTGTCGCGGCTCGAAGGCTTCACGGCCACCATCGGCACGTCGAAGCAGCCGAAGCAGATGACCAAGCCTGGCATCAACATCGACTTCCGGACCTGAGCGGACAGCCGCGGGCGCGAGGCCCGCGGCGCGCCCCGGCCTTTAGCCGGCGAGGTGCTGCAGCTCCTTGATGATCGCGTCGCCCATGGCGGCGGTGCCCACCACATGGGTGTTGTCGGACTTGATGTCCGCCGTGCGCAGGCCGCTGGCCAGCACGTTGGTGACCGCCTTGTCGAGCATGTCGGCCGCCTCGATCGCCTTGAACGAATAGCGCAGCGCCATCGAGAAGGACGAGATCGTCGCGATGGGGTTGGCCGCGCCCTTGCCGGCAATGTCGGGGGCCGAACCATGGACCGGCTCGTAGAGCGCCTTGCGCTTGCCGGTGGCCGGATCCTCGGCGCCGAGGGAAGCCGAAGGCAGCATGCCCAGCGAACCGGTCAGCATGGCCGCGACGTCGGAAAGGATGTCGCCGAAGAGGTTGTCGCAGACGATGACGTCGTACTGCTTCGGCCAGCGCACCAGTTGCATGGCGCAGTTGTCGGCGAGCACATGCTCCAGCTCGACCTCGGGGAACTCGGCCTTGTGGACGCGGGTGACGACCTGCTTCCACAGCACGCCCGAGCGCATGACGTTGTGCTTCTCGGCCGAGGAGACCTTGTTGCGACGGGTCTTGGCGAGCTCGAAGGCGACGCGGGTGATCCGCTCGATCTCCGAGGTGGTGTAGAGCTGCGTGTCGACGGCGCGCTGCTGGCCGTCCTCAAGGGTGACGATCTCCTTCGGCTCGCCGAAATAGACGCCGCCGGTGAGCTCGCGAACGATGAGGATATCGAGGCCCTCGACCACCTCAGGCTTCAGGGAGGAGGCGGCGGCAAGAGCCGGAAAGCAGATGGCCGGGCGCAGGTTGGCGAAGAGGCCGAGATCCTTGCGCAGGCGCAGGAGGCCCGCCTCGGGACGCTTGGAATAGGGGACATCCGCCCACTTCGGGCCACCGACGGCGCCGAAGAGCACCGCATCGGCCGCCTGCGCCAGCGCCATGTCACCGTTGGAGATGGCCTCGCCATGGGCGTCGTAGGCGGAGCCGCCCACAAGTCCGCGTTCGGTCTCGAAGGCGGCAACGCCCTGCTTGCCGAACCAGGCGACGACCTTCTCGACCTCCGCCATGACCTCGGGGCCGATGCCGTCGCCGGGCAGGATCAGGAGCTTGTGGGTGGCCATGGGCGTTAGTCCTCGCGTGAACGTCGCGCGGCTCTAGCGCCCCGCCTGCCCGAGGGCAAGCGCCCGAAAAGCAGAAGGGCGCCCCAACCGGAGCGCCCCTCGCCGATACGACGGCCTCGCCGTCACTCGGCGGCGGAGGTCTTCTCGTCCGGTCCACCGGCCGGATCGTCCTCGACCCGGGGGGTGCGGCGGCGGGCGCGGGGCGCCTTGGGCGCCGCCACCTCGTCGGAGGCCGCGACGGCCACCGGGGCGCCGCCGGTGATGAAGGAGGGCAGGCCGAGGCCGGCGGGCTCGTCACGGTCCGCCCGATCCTGACGCTCGGGCCGCTCGGCGCGCTCAGGGCGCTCGGGCCGGTCCGGGCGATCACCGCGGAAGTCCTGACGATCCTGACGCTCGGGGCGATCAGGACGGAACTCCTGACGCGGAGCCTCGCCCGCCGGGGCACCACCGCCCTCGCCGCCTTCGAAGCCGCCGGCCTCGCGGCGGGCCTGACGCTCGGCGAAACGCTCGGCACGACGGCGCTCGAAGCGCTCGCGGCGAGACTCGTAGGGACGGCCATCGGGACGCGGACCGTCACGGAAGCCCTCCTCGCCCTCGGCGCCCAGATCGGGCTGGTCACCGCCAGCCTGTTCGGGCTGGGGACGCGGGCGATCCTGGAAACGCTGGCCCTGGAAACGGTCGCCCCGGTCGCGATCCCTATCACGGTCGCGGTCGCGGTCGCGGTTCTGGCCCTGGAAGTCGCGCTGACCCTGGAAGTCGCGGTTCTGGCCGCCCTGATAGTCGCGCTGGCCCTGGAAATCGCGGGGCTGGCCACCGAAATCGCGCGGCGGCTGGTGCGGCTGCTGTGGCTCGGGCTTGGCGATGGGGGATTCGAAGCGCTTGTCGAAGAGCGAGGCGAAATCGTCGTCATCGTCGCCGTCGTCACCCTCCTCCTCGACCTGGCCCTCCTGGCGCGGCATCTGCTGCTGGCGAAGCTGCTCCTGCGCGGCGGCGATGAGGCGGAAATAGTGCTCGGCGTGCTGCAGGTAGCTCTCGGCGGCGACCGGGTCACCCGAGGAATGCGCGTCGCGCGCGAGCTGCAGGTACTTCTCGCCGATATGCTGGGCCGTGCCGCGGATCTTCACGTCCGGGCCATTCGACTCGTAGCTGCGCGAAAGCGGGTTCGGGCCCTTGCCGCCGCGGTTGTTGCGGCCGCGCATGCGCTTGTTGTTGCTGTTCCTCATGTCGGTCCTTTGTCGACCTCCTCAAGCGGAGCCCGCGACTGTCGCGCGGAGCGTCCGGATCCATCGGGCCGGGCCTTGCGGGTGTCACGGGCCATGAAGCCCGGCCTCGCGGCCTCGGCAGTCCAGTGATCTTCAGGGTTCGGGGCCGCGGTCCTCGACCGGGCCCTGCGGCGCGCCTCGGGCGCCGACGTCCTACTTCCGGGTGCGGATCACGGCGCCCCTCGCGCCCCTCCGACGTTTCTAGCCCGCCAGATCTGTTTGATGTTGGGATCGACGCGCGGATATGACCCCGGCCCGCATCGAATCTCGTCTTGAAAATTCTTAGCCCGTCCGTTGCGGAATTCCAAGCGCTTTTCTCGGGTGCCCGGCCACACCGCCCCGCTCAGGGTGCCGGATTGCCGCGCAGCTGATGGACCCGGTCGATAGCCTCCAGAACGGCGGGAGAGAGCAGCACCTCGCCAGCATCGATCGCCGTCTTGAGCTGTGCCATGCCCGTGGCGCCGATGATGGCAGAGGTGACGAAGGGGCGGCTCACGACGAAGGCAATGGCGAGGGTCGCCGGATCCAGGCCTGCCTCGCGGGCGATCCGCACATAGTCGCGTACAGCCTCCTCCGAGCCGGGCTTCTGGTAGCGCTGCTGGCGGTCGAAGAGCGTGACGCGCGCGCCTGCGGGGCGGGCGCCGTCGAGATACTTGCCAGTGAGAAAGCCCTGCGCGAGTGGCGAATAGGCGAGCAGGCCGACGCCCTCGCGCATCGACACCTCGGCCATGGCCGTCTCGTAGGTGCGATTCATCAGGTGATAGGCGTTCTGCACGGTCTGGACGCGCGGCAGGCCCCGCGCCTCGGCTTCCTTCAGGAAGGTCATGGTGCCCCAGGCGCTCTCGTTCGAGAGGCCGATGAAGCGCACCTTCCCGGCCTTGACGAAACCGTCGAGCACATCGAGCTGCTCGGCGATGGCGGTCTCGTCGGGACGCGGTGTCCAGAGCTCCGGGTCGAAGCGGGTCGGATTGGCACCGAAGGGCGCGGGACGCTCGGGCCAGTGGATCTGGTAGAGGTCGACATAGTCCGTGCCGAGCCGCGCCAGGCTCTGGTCAAGCGCCACCTGCATCTGCTGGCGTGTGAGCCGGGTCGGAGCGCCATCGGGGCGGAGCCAGGTCATGGCCCCTGCGCCGGCGACCTTGGTGGCGATCACGATGTCGTCGCGCTTGCCGCGCTTCTTCAGCCAGGAGCCGATGATCCGCTCGGTGGAGCCCCAGGTCTCGGCCTTCGGGGGGACCGAATACATCTCCGCCGTGTCGAAGAAGGTGATGCCGCGGGAGACGGCATAGTCCATCTGCTGGTGGCCCTCGGCCTCGGTGTTCTGCTCGCCGTAGGTCATGGTGCCGAGGCAGATGACGGGCACGGTCAGGCCGGAACGGCCGAGGGGACGGGTCTGCATGGGACAGGTCTCGCGGGGATGAGCCCTCGTCGTTAGGTGGGGTGCCGGTGGCCGTCAACCGCCACGGCGGGATCGCACCTGTGCGATCAGTTCCTCGACCTTCGGCAGGATGCGCCGGACGATGACGTCGACGCCGCGGCCGTTCGGATGCATCCCGTCGGCGAGGTTCAGGTCGCGCTCGGCGGCGACGCCTTCGAGAAAGAAGGGATCGAAGAGCAGGCCGTGCTTCGCCGCGAGATCCGGGAAGATCGGGTTGAAGGCCGCGCCATAGGTAGAGCCCATGTTCGGCGGGGCGATCATGCCGGTGAGCAGGATCGGGATGTTCCGCTCCTTAAGCCGGGTGATGATGGCGTCGAGGTTGCGGCGGGTGATCGCCGGGTCGATGCCGCGCAGGGCGTCGTTGGCTCCGAGCTCGAGGATCACCGCATCCACGCCGTCGCCCACGGCCCAGTCGAGCCGATCGAGACCGCCGGACGAGGTGTCGCCGGAAACGCCGGCATTCTCCACCGTCACCGCCACGCCCTTCGCCCGAAGCGCGGCCTGCAGCTTCACCGGAAAGGCATCGGCGGGCGGCAGCTGGTAACCCGCGGTGAGGCTGTCGCCGAGAGCGACGATGGTGACAGGCCGCGGCGTCTGGGCGGTCGCCGGCACGGCCACGATGAGGGCGGCGCAGGCGGCGGCAAGGCCGATCACGAACTGTCGCACAGGTGGTCCCTTCCCAAACAAGGCCATTCCCGCCATCTAGGGTTCCGTGTGCACCGCCGCAATGTGCGGCCTCTTCGATGGACCATCGCGCCGATGCAGCCCGCCGCAGCTCCTCCCGCCTCCCGCCCGGCCATTGTCGTCGACAAGGTCGAGCTGTCGCTTGGCCGCGGCGCTTCGCGCGTCCATATCCTGAAGGGACTGACGCTGAGCATCGCCCAGGGCCAGTCGGTGGGCCTCGTCGGGCCCTCGGGATCGGGCAAGTCGACCCTGCTCATGGTGATGGCGGGGCTGGAGAAGCCCGATTCCGGCACGGTGACCGTCGCCGGCACCGAGATCACCAGGCTGGATGAGGACGCCCTCGCCCGTTTTCGCGGCCGACATGCCGGCATCGTCTTCCAGTCCTTCCACCTCATCCCGACCATGACGGCGCTGGAGAATGTCGCCGTGCCGCTGGAACTTGCCGGCGAGGCCCATGCCTTCGAACGCGCCGCCGACGAACTTGCCGCCGTCGGCCTCGGCTCGCGGCTCGACCACTACCCGACCCAGATGTCCGGCGGTGAGCAGCAGCGCACGGCACTGGCGCGGGCGCTCTCGGTGCAGCCGGAAATCCTCTTCGCCGACGAGCCGACCGGCAATCTCGATGAAACCACCGGCCGCACGATCATCGACCTGATGTTCGCCAAACAGGCCGAGCGCGGCGCGACCCTCGTCCTCGTCACCCATGACCGCAGCCTTGCCGAGAGTTGCGATCGCGTCGTGCGGCTTCGCTCCGGCGTCATCGTCGAGGACAGCCGCGCCCCGGAGGCGGTGGCGTGAGCAACTTCGTCGCGCGTCCGTCGCGCTTCCCGACCGCCATTCGCCTGGGCCTGCGCGACCTGCGCGGTGGCATCCGCGGCTTTGGCACCTTCATCGCCTGCATCGCCCTGGGGGTCGCCGCCATTGCGGGCGTCGGTTCTTTCGCGCGGGGCCTCGTCGAGGGCCTCGAACGCGAGGGCCGGGTCATCCTCGGCGCCGATGCCTCGTTCCAGCTGCTCCATACGGAGCTGCCGGCTGCCGTGGTGGCGGCGCTGGGCGAACGCGGCACGGTCGCCACGATGGCGACCACCCGCGCCATGGCGCGCACGACGGCAACGGGCGATGCGACGAAATCCTCGCTGGTGGAGCTGAAGGCCGTCGATCCCGGCCTCTATCCGCTGGTCGGCAGGCTGGAGACGGAACCGGCCACCACCGCCGCCGCGGCGCTGGCCCCACGGGACGGCCTGCCCGGCGCGCTGGTGGAGGCTGCCCTCCTCGCCCGTCTCGACCTCAAGGTCGGCGACAGCCTCATCCTCGGCGACCGGCCGCTGCGCATTGCCGGCGTGATCCGCTCCGAGCCCGACCGGCTCGCCGGCGGGCTCGGTTTCGGACCGCGGCTCATCCTGTCGCTTGACGCCTTCCGGGCCTCCGGCCTCATCCAGCCAGGCTCGCTCATCCGCTGGATGTACCAGCTCGACCTCGGCTCCTCGCAGACCAGCGAGGCGGATATCCGCCGCGTCGTCGCCGACATGCGCTCCCGCTTCCCCGATGCCGGCTTCGAGGTGCGGACGCGGATGAACGCCTCGCCGCAGCTCGCCAGCCAGATCGAGCGCTTCTCGCAGTTCCTGACCCTGGTCGGCCTCACCGCGCTCCTCGTCGGCGGGGTCGGCGTCGCCAATGCGGTGGCGAGCCTGGTGGACCGCAAGCGCGACGATATCGCGACGCTGAAGGCGCTGGGCGCCACCGGCGGCCTCGTCTTCGCCGCGACCCTGACCCAGGTGGGCCTGCTGGCGCTGGTCGGCACGGCCATCGGTCTCGCTGCCGGCGCGGCATTGCCCAGCCTCGTTGTCGGCGCCTTCGGCAGCGTCATTCCGATCCCCGTCTCTACCACCGTGCAGCCGCTGGAGCTGGCGACCGCCGCCGCCTATGGGCTGCTCGTGGCGCTGGCCTTTGCGCTCTGGCCGCTCGGACGCGCCCACGACATCCCGGTCTCCGCGCTGTTCCGCGACACGGTCGACGGCACACGGCGCTGGCCGCGGCCGCGCTATCTCGCGCTCGTCGCCGGAACGCTGGCGGTGCTGGTCGGCCTGTCGGTCGCAACCTCCTTCAACCCGCGCCTCGCCATGGGCTTCATGGCGGGCGCCGCCGGCATCTTCGTGACGCTCCGGCTGGTCGCCGCCGGCATCATGGCCATTGCGGCGCGAATGCCGCGGGCCCGCAACACCAGCCTGCGACTGGCGGTCGCCAACCTGCACCGCCCCGGCGCGCTCACGCCCTCGGTGGTGCTGTCGCTCGGCCTCGGCCTGACGCTTCTCGCGGTCATCGCCCTTGTCGATGCCAGCTTCCGCCGGCAGATCGAGGACGCCCTGCCGGCCCGCGCGCCCTCCTTCTTCTTCGTCGACATCGTCAATGCCGAGGCGCCGCGCTTCGATGCCTTCATCGCCGAGAAGGCGCCCGACGCCGAACTCAATCGCGTGCCGATGCTGCGCGGCCGTTTCGTTCGCCTCGGCGGACGTCCGGTCGAGGAGATCCGTGCCCGCGACGACATCGCCTGGGCCCTGCGCGGCGACCGCGGCATCACCTATGCGGCGAGCGTCCCGCAGAATTCCCGCGTGGTGGAGGGATCGTGGTGGCCGGCCGACTATAACGGCCCGCCGCTCGTCTCGTTCGACGAGCGCATGGGCCAGGGTTTCGGCCTGAAGATCGGCGACGAGGTGACGGTGAACGTCCTCGGCCGCAACATCACCGCCCGGATTGCCAATTTCCGCAACATCCAGTGGGACAATCTCGGCATCAACTTCATCGTCGTCTTCTCGCCGAACACGTTCCGCGGCGCGCCCCATGCGCATCTGGCGACGCTGACCTATCGCCATGCCGCGACGGCGGCGGAAGAGATCGCCCTGCTCCAGCAGGTCGCCAGCGCGTTCCCCGCCGTGACAACCGTACGCGTGAAGGACGCGCTGGAGGCGGTCGGCCAGCTCGCCACCCAGATCGGCACCGGCATCCGCGGGGCGAGCATCGTCACGCTGGTGGCGGCGATCCTCGTCCTCGCTGGCGCGCTCGCCGCCGGTCACCGTGCCCGTGTCTATGACGCGGTGATCCTGAAGACGCTCGGTGCGCCGCGCGCCATGCTGATCCGAACCTATGCCACCGAATATGCCCTGCTGGGCACGGTGACGGCGCTGTTCGGGCTGGCGGCGGGATCGGTCACGGCCTGGGTGATCACCACCCGGGTGATGAACATTCCCTTCGCTTTCGCACCCCTGGAGGCCGCCCTCATCATCCTCCTCGCCATCCTTCTGACCGTCGGTTTCGGCCTTGTCGGGACCTGGCGGGCGCTCGGCGAGAAGCCGGCCCCGGTGCTGCGCAACATGTGAGGAAAGCCGCCCGGCGAGCCCTTGCGACAAAGGACCGCACCGGCAAACCCGCATGCGCCTGCGTCAATGAGGAAGCTTGTATCCTGCGCTGCGTCAGCCATATTTCGGACGAAGGGCGGACCAGTTGATGGGTCGCCCACAGGGAAAGCCAGAGGTTCTCCATGTCCTACTACGATCCGAACGCCCAGGCCTATGGCGGCTACGGCTACGGCCAGCCGACGGCCATCCAGCAGGCTCAGATCGACCAGGGGCTCCGCTCCTACATGCTGGGCGTGTACAATTACATGATGATCGGCCTGGCCATCACCGGCCTCGCCGCCATGGGCATCTACATGCTCTCGGTCACCGGCGATGCCTCGCTGGCCCAGCAGACGGCCCGCGGCGCCATGCGCGTCTCCGGCGGTCAGTATCTGACGCCCTTCGGCGCCTTCCTCTTCGCCAGCTGGTTCAAGTTCGTCGTCATCCTCGCCCCCCTCGGCGTGGTGCTGCTGCTGTCGTTCCGCGCTGACCGGCTCAGCGCTCCCGCAGCGCAGATGACCTTCTGGGTCTATGCGGCGCTGGTCGGCGTCTCGCTGACGACCATCCTGCTGGTCTATGCCCACACCTCGGTCGCCCGCGTGTTCTTCATCACTGCGGCCTCCTTCGGCGCCCTGTCGCTGTGGGGTTACACGACCAAGCGTGACCTCTCGGGCATGGGCACCTTCCTGATGATGGGTCTCTTCGGCCTGATCATCGCCTCGCTGGTGAACATCGGCATCGCTGCCTTCACCGGCCAGGGCTCGTCCATGCTGCAGTGGATCATCTCGGTGGTTGGCGTTCTGATCTTCGCGGGCCTCACCGCCTACGACACGCAGAACATCAAGAACGAGTACATCTACAGCCTGTCCTATGCCCAGGACGGCTCGATCATCCAGAAGGCCGCCATCTTCGGCGCACTCCAGCTCTACATGGACTTCGTGGGCATGTTCCAGTTCCTGATGTCCCTGCTGGGTTCGCGCGACGAGTGATCGTCACACCCTCCCAGGCCTTCCCGATCTGACGGAACCCCCGGCCACCGCGCCGGGGGTTCTGCTTTTGGGGCAAGCAACGTGGGAAACGCCGGCGTCTCGCCGGCGACATGCCGTGGAGCGTCAGGCGCGCGACAAGGGCGTGACACCCGCTCACGGACCCCTCTGATGCACCGTCTCCTCGCCTCTGCCTGCGTCGCGCTTCTCGCGATCGCTGGGCCACTCGCCGCCCGGGAGCTCGGGCAAGCGCCCGATCTGCGCTTCCTCGGCTTCTCGGCCGATGGCCGCCATTTCGGATTCGAACAGGATGGCAATGACGGCGTATCGGAACGCGGCGCCTTCGCCGTGGACGTCGTCGACGCGCTCACGGGCCTGTCGGCAACGGGCTTTCCCCGCGGCGCGACGCAACTCGCCTTCGAAAGCGAAGCGAATGATCCGCGACGGCTCGCCCTGCGCGGCTTCCGCTTCAAGGAGGACGACGAGGCCACCACCACGACGGAGGTCATCCGGCGCTGGACCCGCGCCGCCACCCGCCGGCCACTCCAGGCCCTGCGGCTGACGGATGCGGGCCGCCGCCTTGGCGGCCTCGCCCTGACCGACCTCACCGAGGCTGCCGGACCGGTGCGGGTGATGGACCAGCCCGACATCATCGGGGCCCATCCTGGGACGGCGATGAAATACACTGTCACCGCAGCCATGCCGGTGCCGGAAGACCCGGACCTTGCCTGCCGGGAGCGGGAGACAAGCGAGAACCACCGCCTGACGATCACCCTGGCACCGGAGATTCCGCCGTGGGATCCGGAAGCGGCGAACCGTTCCCCTCAGGCCTTCCGCACGCGAAGCGTCGAACTCGCGCACACCCTCCCGCCCAGGACCTGCTTCTCCCGGGCCCAGGTGACCGATGTCTACCGCAGCACCAATGGCCGCAGCATCGCCGTGGTCGTCGCCCTGATCTATGACGTGGGCGTCACGGATTCGGCCGAGTATCGGGCCACGATATTCCGCGTCGGCGCCAATTGACGCCTAGGCCAACGCGAAGACCAGAGCGCGCGGCACCGCGCCGAGATCCGAGTGCAGACTGATCAGCCGCAAACCGAGATGGCGGGCGATGGCCACGACATCCGGCGCCTGGCCGATGCCAATCTCCACCATCAGGCGACCACCGGGCGCCAGCAGGCGGGGCGCGGCGGTGAGGATGGCGCGATAGGCGTCGAGCCCGTCCGCACCCCCATCCAGTGCCCGGCGGGGGTCATGGAGCGCCACTTCCGGCTCCAGCGCCTCGCAGGTGGCGGAGGGAATGTAGGGCGGGTTGGAGACGACGAGGTCGAAGGTCTCGGTGATCCCTTCCGCCCAGGAGCCGCTGCGAAAGCGGACACGGCTGGCAAGCCCCAGGCTCGCGGCATTGGCCTCGGCTGCCGCGATGGCGTGGGCTGAGAGGTCGATGCCGAGGCCGGTCGCCTGCGGCCGCTCCGTGAGGAGCGCCAGCAGGATCGTGCCGGGTCCGGTACCGAGGTCGAGGATGCGGCGCGGTTCGCCGGTGGGGAGGACGGCAAGAGCCGCCTCCACCAGCGCCTCGGTGTCACCGCGCGGGATCAGGCAGTCCGCGTTGAGGATCAGCGGCAGGCCGTGAAACGCGGCGGCGCCGAGGATGCGGGCGATGGGCTCGCGGGCCAGCCGACGGGCGAGGAGCGCCTCGAAACGCTCAGCCTCATCGGCGGTGAGCGGGCGCTGCGCGGCCGAGCCGGGATGGGCAGGGTCCACGCCGCAGACGCTCATCAGCAGCAGCCGCGCGTCCAGCGAGGCGTCGGGAAGGCCCGCGACGCCGAGCCGCTCGGCCGCGGCGCGGCGGGCGGCGGCGATGGTGGCACCGGCGCCCGTCACGCCGCTTCCGCGGCGAGCAGGCCCGCCTGATGGTCGGCAACCAGGGCGTCGATGATCTCGCCCAGCGCGGTGCCGGCGATGATCTCGGGCAGCTTGTACAGCGTCAGCTCGATGCGATGGTCGGTGACGCGCCCCTGCGGGAAGTTGTAGGTGCGGATGCGCTCGGACCGATCGCCGGAACCGACCTGGAGCTTGCGGTCCTCGGCGCGGGTCGCGGCGAGGCGGCGGCGCTCCTCGTCGTAGAGGCGGGAGCGCAGGATGGCCATGGCGCGGGCACGGTTCTTGTGCTGGGAGCGCTCGTCCTGCACGACAACCACCGTTCCAGTGGGCACGTGGGTGATGCGGACCGCCGATTCCGTCTTGTTGACGTGCTGGCCGCCTGCGCCACCAGCCCGCATCGTGTCGATCCTGAGGTCGCTCTCGTCGATGGCGAGGTCGACCTCCTCCGCCTCGGGCAGCACGGCCACCGTCGCGGCGGAGGTGTGGATGCGCCCGCCGGATTCGGTGGCCGGCACGCGCTGGACACGATGGACGCCGCTTTCGAACTTCAGGCGAGCATAGGCGCCGGCGCCGCGAATCTCGGCAACAATCTCCTTGTAGCCGCCGACCGTGCCCTCGCTCGCCGAGATCAGCTCGACCTGCCAGCCCTGGAGCGCAGCATAGCGCTCATACATCCGGTAGAGGTCGCCGGCGAAAAGCGAGGCCTCGTCACCACCGGTGCCGGCGCGGATCTCGAGGATGGCGTTCTTGGCGTCGGCGGCATCCTTCGGCAGGAGGGCGAGGCGCAGCTGATGCTCGAGGGCGGCGAGGCGCTCTTCCAGCGCCGGCTTTTCCTCGTGGGCCAGGGCCACCATCTCGCGGTCTGTCGCGGGATCGGCAAGGATCTGGGCGATATCGGCAAGCTCCGCCTCCGCGGCGCGATAGGCGCGGATCGCCTCCACCACCGGCGAGAGTTCGGCAAACTCGCGCGACAGGGCGATGTAACGCTCCCCCTCCACGCCAGCGGACAGCTCCGCCTCGACGATGTCGCGGCGAACCACGAGGGCATCCAGCTTGGCGACGGGCAGCATCAGAGGCTCACGCCCTCCGCCTCGGCGAAATCGCGCAGGCGCTGGCGGATGGAGAGGCCCGGCTTCGGCTTGTCGATGAGATCGTCGACGAGGGCGGTGACGCGGGCGAGGTCGAGGTCGCGGATCACCGACTTCACCGGCCCCACCGCTGCGGGCGACAGCGACAGCGAGCGGAAGCCGAGCGCCGCCAGGATCATGGCCTCGAGCGGCCGCGAGGCCAGTTCGCCGCAGAGCGTGACGAGCTTGCCGTGCTCGTGGCCCTTGCGCGCGAGCAGGCGGAGCGCGCGCAGGATCGGCGGCGACATGGTGTCGAAGCGGTTGGCGACGCGGTTGTTGCCGCGATCCACTGCGAACATGAACTGGACGAGGTCGTTGGATCCGACCGAGAGGAAATCAACGCGCGGCAGCAGCTCGTCGAGCTGGAACAGCAGGGCTGGCACCTCGACCATGGCGCCGACCTGGACACGGTCGGGCATGCGATGGTCGTGGCGGCGCAGATGGGTCAGCTCGCGCTCGACGATGGCCTTCGCCGCGTCGAACTCCTCCACCGCCGCGATCATCGGGAACATGATGCGGATCTCGCGGCCGGCCGCGGCGCGCAGCATGGCGCGGACCTGGCTGCGCAAGAGGCCGGGGCGGTCGAGGCCGAGGCGGATGGCCCGCCAGCCCATGGCCGGGTTCTCCTCCTGGATGACCTCCATGTAGGGCAGGACCTTGTCGCCGCCGATATCGAGGGTGCGGAAGGTCACCGGGCGGTCTCCCGCCGCATCCAGCACCTTGCGGTAGAGGTCGAGCTGCTCGGCGGTGCGCGGCAGGGCATTGGCCACCATGAACTGCAACTCGGTGCGGAACAGGCCAATGCCAGAGGCTCCCGTCTCCTCGAGGAAGGGCAGGTCGACCATCAGCCCGGCATTGAGGTGCAGCTTCACCTCGACGCCGTCGCGGGTGACGGCGGGCAGGTGGCGGATGGCGGCATATTGCGCCTGCCGGCGGGCGCGGAAGCGCACCTTCTCGGCATAGGCGTTCTCGACGTCGCTGGTCGGGCGCAGGTGCACCTCGCCCGTCGCGCCGTCGATGATGATGGCATCGCCCGGATCGGCCAGACTGGTGGCGTTCTCCGCCTGGCCAACCGTGGGAATGCCCAGCGCGCGGGCGACGATGGCGACGTGGCTGGTGGCACCCGCCTCCTCCAGCACCAGGCCGCGCAGCTTGGTGCGATCATAGTCGAGCAGGGCGGCCGGGCCCATGTGGCGGGCGACGACGATGGCGTTGTCCGGCAGCTCCGCGGGCATGACGCCCTTGTCGCCGGTGAGCTGTCGCATCAGCCGGTTGGCGATGTCGTCCAGGTCGTGCATCCGCTCGCGCAGGTAGGGGTCGGTCTGGCGCATCATGCGGGCGCGGTTGTCCGACTGGACGCGCTCCACCGCCGCTTCCGCGGTGATGCCGGTGCTCACCGCCTCCTTGAGCCGGCGGACGAAGCCGCGGTCATGGGCGAACATGCGGTAGGCTTCGAGAATGTCGCGATGCTCGCCGCCGCGGGCCACCGCCTCGTCGTCCAGCATATCGTCGATCTCGGCGCGCAGGGCCTCGATCGCCGTTTCCATCCGCACCAGTTCGCGCGCCGGATCGTCGGCGATGAGCTTGGCGACATGGATGCGCGGCTCATGCAGCACGACATGGCCAAGGCCGACGCCATCGGCGAGGCCCTCGCCGGGCAAGTGAAGCGGACGACGCGCTACCGGTTCCTGGCCAGGCGGGGCGAGCGCCGAGAGCTCGCCCGAGGCGATCATCTCGGCGAGTACCATCGAGGTCGTCTGCAGCGCCTCGACCTCGTCTTCCTCGTATTTCCGGTGCGCCCTGTTCTGGACGACAAGGACACCGAGCGTGTTGCCGCCGCGCAGGATCGGCACGCCGAGGAAGGAGTGGAAGATCTCCTCGCCCGTCTCCGGCTTGAAGGAGAAGGAGGGATGCTCCTGGGCGTCGGAGAGGTTCAGCGCCTCGGCCGTCTGGGCCACCAGGCCGACGAGGCCCTCGCCGGCGCGCATGACCGTAAGGTGGACCGCCTCGCGGTTGAGGCCCTGGGTGGCATAGAGTTCGAGGGTCCCGTCGACGCGCAGCACATAGACCGAGCAGACCTCGGCCACCATGTTGGCCGCGATCAGCACCACGATCTTGTCGAGGCGTTCCTGCGCCGAGATCTGCTCCGCCATCACCTCGCGGAGGCGACGGAGCAGGAGGCGGGGTCCGCCGAATGCGGGGCGCATCGGCATGAGGTCAGGGTCTGGGGCGATCAAGCCCCGGTTGGGCGACGATGCGGCGGGCCTCCGCCGCAGAACCACCATTAAGGGCGCCGCTGCCGGTTTGCAAAGGCGACGACAAAGCAGCCTGTGGTTGCATCATTCACACGCCACACGGGACGGCGGCGGCCCGTTCGTCAGTTCGGCTTGTCGAGGCCGTAGAGGGTGTGCAGCGTGCGGGCAGCGAGTTCGGTATAGGCCGCGTCGATCAGCACCGAGAACTTGATCTCGGAGGTGGTAATGGCGCGGATGTTGATGCCCTTTTCCGCCAGCGCCTTGAAGGCGCGCGCAGCGACGCCCGCATGGGAGCGCATGCCGACACCAATGCAGGACACCTTCACGACGTCAGAGGCGGTCTCGATGGACTTGAAGCCGACGGCCTCCTTGGCGTCCATCAGGACGTGGCGGGCGCGCTCAAGGTCGGCCCCCGGACACGTGAAGGTGATGTCGGTGGTCGCGCCGTCGGCCGAGACGTTCTGCACGATCATGTCGACATTGATATTGGCCTCGGCGAGGGGACCGAAGATGGCGGCCGCGACGCCCGGCTTGTCGGCGACGGCGCGCACGCTCACCTGCGCCTCGTCCTTGGAGAAGGCGATGCCGGTCACGACCTGCTTTTCCACGATTTCCTCCTCGTCGCAGATGAGAGTGCCAAGTTGCGGGGTCTCGGGGTCGTCGAAGGACGAGCGCACATAGGTGCGCACCCCATGGATCATCGAGAGCTCGACCGAGCGCACCTGCAGCACCTTCGAGCCAAGGGACGCCATTTCCAGCATTTCCTCGAAGCCGACCTTGTCGAGGCGCTTCGCCTTCGGGACGATGCGCGGGTCGGTGGTGTAGACGCCGTCGACGTCGGTGTAGATGTCGCAGCGCTCGGCACGGATGGCGGCGGCAATGGCCACGGCCGAGGTGTCCGACCCGCCGCGACCGAGCGTCGCAATGCGGCCGCTCTCGCGGGTGATGCCCTGGAAACCAGAGATGACAGCGACCTCGCCCTTGGCGAAGGCCGCGTCGAGATTGGCCGAGGGAATGTCGGCGATGCGCGCGACCGAATGAGCCTCGTCGGTGAGGATCGGGATCTGCCACCCCTGCCAGGATCGCGCCTTGATGCCCATGGCATTGAGCACGACGGCAAGGAGGCCGGAGGTCACCTGCTCGCCGGAAGCAACAACCGTATCGTACTCAGCGAGGTCATAAAGCGGGGCGGCCTCCTTGCACCAGGCCACCAGCTCGTTGGTCTTGCCGGACATGGCGGAGACGACGACAGCCACCTGATAGCCGGCCTCGACCTCGCGTTTCACATGACGCGCGACGTTCTTGATGCGGTCGACAGTGGCGACGGAAGTGCCGCCGAACTTCATCACGAGACGAGGCATGGTGAGAGCGATCCGGCGCCCGTGGCGCCCCCTTGGGTCAAAAAGGCGCGTATGCATAACGGCCGAAGGGATGTAAGGCAACGGACAGGCCGTCGGCATTTCCGATGGCCCCGGGACATGGCACCGATGACCGCGACCGACACCCGACCAACCGACACCGACCTGAAGACGGAAGCGCGCCAGGGCGGCGCCACGCAGGGGGCCGCCGGCAGCTCGACACTCGATCCGATCGAGGTCGACAAGTTCTCGCGCCTCGCCAGCGAGTGGTGGAACCCCTCGGGCAAGATGGGGATCCTCCACAAGTTCAATCCGGTCCGTCTCGCCCATATCCGCGAGCAGGCCTGCGCCACCTTTGGCCGGTCGCGCGAGGCCGTGGATGCCCTGTCAGGTCTCTCCGTCCTCGACATCGGCTGCGGCGGCGGCCTGCTCTGCGAGCCGCTGGCGCGCATGGGCGCGGAGGTGACCGGCATCGACCCGGCACGGACCAATGTCGAGACGGCGCGCCTGCATGCCAAGACCTCGGGTCTTTCCATCGACTATCGCTGCACGACGGCGGAGGAGCTCGCCGCGGCCGGCGAGAGCTTCGACGTGGTCCTCGCCATGGAGGTGGTGGAGCATGTGGCGGACGTGCCGCTCTTTGTCGGGGCCTGCTCGCGTCTGGTGAAGCCGGGTGGCCTGCTCGTCATGGCAACCATCAACCGCACCATGAAGAGCTACGCGCTCGCCATCGTCGGGGCCGAGTACATCCTGCGCTGGCTGCCGCGCGGCACCCACGAATGGGACAAGTTCGTCACCCCCGAGGAACTGGCGGTTGCCATGGCCGACAATGGCCTCACCGTGGTGGACCGCAAGGGCGTCCGCTACGACGTGCTGCGCGACCGCTGGGTGGAGACCCCGGATCTCCAGGTCAATTACATGGTGACGGCGCATCGGGCGGGCTGAGGCCCATCCTGCCGCTGGACAGGGCGCGCCGCCCTGCTAGCCTTCGGCCATGCGTCGCGCGGCCCTTGTCCTTCTCGCCGTCGTCAGCGTGGGTCAGCCTCTGGCCGCGCAGGACCAACCTGCGCCCCAGCGCCAGCCCTTCACCCCCGGCCCTCCCGTGAGCCTGCCCCCCTGCACCTGCCGGGCGGCGGGCAAAAGCTGGCTCGTGGGAGAGACAATTTGCCTCAAGACTCCCGGCGGCGAGCGCCTCGCCATCTGTACAACCGACGAAAACGTTACAACGTGGCGTATATCGCCGGTGCCTTGCGCCACCTCTTCTTTGCGGCCCAACAGAACGGCGTTCTTGACGCAGGGAAACCACTGCTGATCAAGCAGATGGGGGCTGTGCATCCAGAAAATTCCTTGTTACGCTTCTTTTGGCTCTCAGATCCGGGCGGCAAGGATCTGGCGATGGCCAGCTTACCCGCGAGGGGAGCGAACCATCGCGGATATTCCTGATCAGGAGCCCGAGCAGGTTCGCAATCGTGCGGAACCGGCAGTGCATACGGAAAGGCTGACCGGCATGTCGATGACGGGGACCGTCAAGTTCTTCAACACCGAGAAAGGCTATGGCTTCATCAAACCCGACGATGGCGGCAAGGACATTTTCGTCCATATTTCCGCTGTCCAGAGGTCGGGACTGGCGAGCCTTGCCGAGGGGCAGAAGCTGTCGTTCGAACTGGAGCCCGACAAGCGGGGCAAGGGACCGAAGGCGGTAAACCTGGCCGTTCGCGGCTGATAGCTCCCTCCAGACGGCCACCTGATACCGCCCGATCGTTATCGTCCGGGCAGCATCGTTCTTTTGCCTGAAGACTGTCTCGCGCTCATGCGCCCGCGCCGAAGCGGTCATGCCGCGGGCTGCTCGATGTGATCCATCGGGACTGCCATTGCGTTGACAGGATGCGCGGCGAGGATCGCCGCGTCGGATTTCCCTGTGGACGCTGGCTGGGCTAGATTGCCGCCATGACCGAACCCGTTTCTGCCGCCGAGCGCAGCTCCGTCCTCATCGCCGGCGGGGGCCTTGCCGGCCTGTCGCTGGCCATGGCCCTCAAGACCGCCCTGGGGCGGGGCTTTGCGGTCCATGTGGTCGACCCCGCCATCGCAACCGCGCCCGCCGATCAGGGCCGGGCCTCGGCCTTCGCCGCAGCGGCGCGCCGGATGTTCGAGGCCACCGGGGTCTGGGACGCCATTGCTCCGCAGGCCCAGCCGATCCTCGACATGGTGGTCACCGACAGCCGCACGATGGACGTGGTGCGGCCGGTCTTCCTCACCTTCGCCGGCGAGATCGCACCCGGCGAGCCCTTCGCCCATATGGCGCCGAACGCCACCGTCACCGGCGCGCTCTGGGACCGCGCCAAGGAGCTGGGCGTCGGCATGATCGCCTCGACGGTCACCAGTTTCGAGGCGGAGGACGGTGTCACCCGCGTGACCCTCGCCAATGGCACCGTGGTCGAGACGCCGCTGCTGGTCGCCTGCGACGGTGGCCGCTCGCGCATCCGCGAGATGGCCGGCATCCGCACCGTCGGCTGGGACTATGGCCAGTCCGGTGTCGTCTGCACCGTGTCTCACGAATACGACCATGAAGGCCGGGCGGAAGAGCATTTCCTGCCCGCCGGACCTTTTGCCATCCTGCCGCTCACCGGCCGGCGCTCGTCCATTGTCTGGACCGAGGAAACGGGCCGGGCGGAGCGGCTCTGCCGCCTGCCGCGCGAACTCTTCCAGGACGAGCTCGAAAGCCGCTTCGGCCACAAGCTGGGCGCGGTCACGGTGCTCGACAAGCCCGCTGCCTATCCGCTGAAACTGCAGGTGGCGCGCGACTTCGTCGGGCCGCGGCTCGCTCTCGTCGGCGATGCCGCCCATGTCATCCACCCGATCGCCGGCCAGGGCATCAACATGGGTTTCCGCGACGTGGCGGCACTGGTCGAATGCGTCGCCGACGCGGCCCGGCTCGGCCTCGACCACGGCGCTGCCGACGTGCTCGCCCGCTACCAGCGCTGGCGGCGCTTCGACACGGCCCTGATGGGGGCGACGACGGACGGACTGAACCGCCTGTTCTCCAACGGCTCGCAGCCGCTGCGCTTCGTGCGCGATCTCGGCCTCGGTCTGGTCGACCGGATGCCGGGCCTCAAGGGCTTCTTCATGCGCCAGGCCGCTGGCATCGTCGGCGACGTCCCGAAGCTGTTGCGCGGCCAGCTGCCCTGATCAGCGCAGCTGCGCGGCGAGCCAGTGCAGGTCGGCGTCGCGGAAGCCGAGATCCTCGATAGCCTTCACCGTATTGACCACGTAGTCCGGATTGGCGCCGGAATGGCCATGGCCCTGCCGGACCATGTGCAGCTGCCGCTCGCGGTCGAGGCGGCCGGCATACTGGGGATGGCCGCGATCAACGAGATAGGTCAGCGCCCTGACCCGCGCGCCATCGGGACGTTCCAGCGTGACGTTCCGCCAGGCCTCGATATAGACGGAGGTCACCTGCTCGCGCTCACGCAGATAGGCGATGGTGGCCCCGGCTGTTGCCGCCTCGACGCGGAAGGCCATGCCGCGGCAGGCGCCGCCACGATCGAGACCGAGCACCAGGCCGGGCTTTTCCGGCGTGCCGCGGTGATGGTGCGAATAGACGCAGAGCGAGCGATGGAGGCCGATCAGGCGGGCCGGCCAGCGCTCGACGAAGTCGAAGCCGGGCCGCCACATGAGCGAGCCATAGCCGAAAACCCAGAGATCGCCGGATTGCTGTTCCATGCCATGTGCCAGGAGGGACGGGGCGCAGCGGTTCTGCTATAGACGCTGCCCTGCCCGCGCAAGCAGCCTTCCGGACGGAGCCCCATGCGTTTCAGGACCTTCGCGATTCCCGTGATCATCGTCGCCCTCGCCATTGGCGCCTGGAGCGCCATCTGGTCCTGGGGCGCCGGGCGCGCCGAGGATGCCATCCAGCGCTGGCTGACGGCCGAGGCCGCCAATGGCCGCGTCATCACCTGCGGCGAACGTAGCAGCGGCGGCTATCCGTTCCGCATGGAGATCACCTGCGTGAAGCCGACGGTGGAGTTGCGCGATGAGGCGCGGCCCTACCAGACCTATCGCTTCGAGCGGCTCAAGGTCGTCTCGCAGATCTGGAGCCCCGGCCACGTCATCTCCGAATGGACCGGCCCGATGACCGTGGTGACCGAGGGCGACCCCTCCGTGACGCGTGCCACGTGGCGCCTCGCCCAGGCCTCGGCCCAACTCGCCATCGGCGGCTACGACAGTTCGAGCGTCGTCATCGACGACCTCGAAGTGGTGCGCGACGGTGCGGTGCTGGTGAAGACGCCGCGCGCGGAGTTCCACACCCGCCCGAACCGCGGCGATCCGGTCAGCGTCGATGTCGTGGCCAAATTCAACGCCGCGAGCTTCGGCCTGCGGCCCATGGCGCCGGTGGACGCCGAGATCCAGTTCGTCGCACGCAAGCTGCTGCGCAACGCCAGCCGGCCGCAGCCGCTGCCGCTGCGCCAGTGGGTGGCGGCCGGTGGCGCGGTCGAACTCGTGCTGCTGCGCCTCGTCCAGGGCCAGGCGCTGGCCGTCGCCAAGGGCAATGTCCGGCTGACGCCCGACGGGCGTCCTGACGGCGAGATCGAACTGCGCGCCGTGAACCTGGAGCAGGTGCTTCAGGCGACGGGCGTCACCGCCAATCTCGGCCCGCTGGCTGCAGGCGCCATCACCATGGCGAGCCGGCCCACCGAGGTGGAGGGTCGCAACGGACGTCTCTTCACCCTTCGCGCCACGGACGGGCGGCTGCAGATCGGGCCGCTGCGGATCGGTCTGCCGGCCCTCCTGCCCTGATGCACGCGATGACCGACATTCCGCTCGCCCCGCGCGGCCGCAACACCCGCTCCGAAGAACTGCAAACCCGGCTCGCCGAGGCCATCGTCTCCGGCCGCCTCAAGCCGGGCGCGCCGCTGGACGAGGCGCAGATCGCGGCGGAGTTCTCGGTGTCGCGCACGCCGGTGCGCGAGGCGCTGCGGCAGCTGTCCTCCTCCGGGCTTGTCGATATCCGGCCACATCGGGGCGCCGTCGTCGCCAAGCCCGATCATGACCAGCTGCGCGACATGTTCGCGGTGATGGGCGAGCTCGAGGGGGTAGCGGCCGGACTCTGCGCGGTGAAGATGGATCGCGCCGAACGCGCCGGACTGGAGGAGTTGCACCGCGCCATGGCGCGGCTCGTCCACGATGGCGACCTCGACGCCTATAGCGCCGCCAACATCACCTTCCACGTCACCATCTATCGTGGCTCGCACAACACTTATCTCGCCGAGATGGCCTCGGCGACGCGGCGACGCCTCGCGCCCTTCCGGCGCGCGCAGTTCGAGGGGCGGGACCGCCTCGCCCGCTCGCACCACGAGCACGACCAGGTGGTCCAGGCGATCCAGCGCGGCGATGCCGAGCGCGCCGCCGCGGCCATGCGCGACCATATCGGGCTCTCCGCCCGGGCCTGGGAGACGATCGTCGCTCTCGGCCCGACATGAGGCATTTGCTTACTTATTAGGCAGTATCGCCTGCTGTAACCGGCATTGCATACAATTGTCCGCCCCCAGCTCCTGGCTGCCTGCGGCGTAGCCTTCTCGTGTTTTCTTTATCGTTTCAGCGCGTTGCGGCGAGAATTATCCCGCCATCCCGGTGGGTATGGTCGCCGCGGCTGGCGTTCCGCTCTTTGGCACGGCCGTTGCGTGGCAGGGTCCAGCACGAGCAGGATCATGCCTTCGCCAGCAGCACCGACGGTTTCCACCCTTCATGACGCCTATCGCCGCGGCACGCCGGTCGCCGCGGTGATGGCCGACGTCTATGCGCGCATTGCCGCCGTCGGCGACCCCGGCATCTTCATTCATCTGAGGCCGGAGGGGGACGTCGTTGCGGAGGCCGCGCGCCTGCCCGCCTTCGATCCGGCGCGCTATCCGCTCTGGGGCATCCCGGTCGCGGTGAAGGACAACATCGACGTGGCCGGCCTGCCGACCACAGCGGCCTGCCCGGCCTTCTCCTTCGTCCCGGCGCGCTCCGCCACGGCGGTCGAGAAGCTGATCGCCGCCGGCGCCATCGTCATCGGCAAGACCAATCTCGACCAGTTCGCCACCGGCCTCGTCGGCGTGCGCTCACCCTATCCGGTGCCGCGCAACGCGTTCGACCCCGCCCGTGTACCCGGCGGCTCGAGCTCGGGCTCGGCGGTCGCGGTGGCGCAGGGCATCGTGGCGCTGTCGCTCGGCACCGACACGGCCGGCTCGGGCCGTGTGCCGGCCGGGCTCAACGACCTCGTCGGGCTGAAGCCCTCGGTGGGCGCGATCTCGACGCGCGGTGTGCTGCCGGCCTGCCGGACGCTCGATTGCGTCTCCGTCTTCGCCCATGACGTCGCCGACGCCTTCCTCGCCTATGCGGTGATGCGCGGCCTAGATGCCGAGGACGCCTTCTCACGCCCCATCGTCGCCGACACGACAGAGACGGCCGCCCTCCCCACACGCGTCGGCCTGCCGCGCGCAGCCGACCGCCTGTTCTTCGGCGACAGTGCCATGGCTGGCGCCTATGACGCGGCGCTGGGCGTCCTGCGCCCGCTCGCCTCCGCGACCAGCGAGATCGACCTGACGCCGTTCTTCGCCGTGGCCAAGCTGCTCTACGACGGCCCGTGGGTCGCCGAACGCCACGCCGCCATGCGCGCCTTTCTCGCCACCAATGCCGACGACGTTCATCCGGTGACGCGACAGATCGTCGGCGCCGCCGAGCGTTTCTCCGCCACCGATGCCTTCGAGGGGCTCTACAGGCTCGCCGAGCTGCGACGGACCTGCGAAGCCGTGTGGGAGAGCGTCGACGTCATCGCCGTGCCGACTGCGCCCATCTTCCCGACGCTCGCGGACCTCGCCGCCGATCCCATCGGGCCGAACAGCCGCCTCGGCACCTATACCAACTTCGTCAACCTGCTGGACCTTGCGGCCCTCGCCGTGCCCGGCCCGTTCCGCGGCGACGGCCTGCCGGCCGGTATCACGCTGATCGGCCGGCGCGGGGCGGACGCCTCCCTGGCAAAGCTCGGCGCAGCCTTCATGGCGGCGGCCGGCGACCGTCGGCGACAGCCCGCGACAGCCGCCGCATGAGCCAAGCCATGAACCACCACCTGCTCCTTCCCGCCCTTCATCGGAGGCAGCCTTGAGCGACCTGATCGAGATCGTCGTCGTCGGCGCCCACCTCTCCGGCATGCCGCTGAACGGCGAGCTGACGAGCCGTGGCGGCGTCCTCCGACGGGCCGCGATGACGACCACCGATTACCGTTTCTATGCCCTCGCTGGCGGGCCGCCGAAGCGGCCCGGCCTCATCCGCGTCGCCGATGGGACGGGAGCGGCCATCGCCTGCGAGGTCTGGGCGCTGCCGGCCGAGGGTTTCGGCACCTTTGTCGACGGCATCCCCTCCCCCCTCGGCATCGGCACATTGCGCCTTGCCGATGGGACCCGCCCCAAGGGCTTCCTCGTCGAGCCGGAAGGCCTGGCAGGCGCCGAGGAGATTACCGCCCATGGCGGCTGGCGCGCCTACATGGCGGCGCTGGCCGGCCGCGCCGCATGAGCAGTCACGGCCGGCGGCCCATGTGGTCGGCGGCCCACACACACGACCGGGAGCCAACCCGCACCCCTTCCACAGGAGCAACGCACATGATCATTCGTCGTCACTTCCTCATGGGCGCCGGCCTCGCCGCTGGCGCGCTCTCGGCTCCCTCGGTGCTGCGCGCCCAGGAGCGCGTCATCAAGATGGGCTCGCTGAGGCTCATCCATTCGATGCCGCCGCACTTCTACGAGCGCTTCGCGCCGGCTGGGACCAAGATCGAGATCATCACCTTCGACTCACCCACCGACGGCAAGAACGCCGTCGTCACCAAGTCGGTCGATTTCGGCGCCTTCGGCATCGCCGCGGCGACGCTCGGCCGGGCGGCCGGCGAGCCGGTCGTCGTGGTCGGCGCCTTCTCCAACAAGGGCATGGGCGTCGTCTCCAAGGCGGGCTCCGACGTCAAGACCGTCAAGGACCTCAAGGGCAAGCGCGTCGGCATCTGGCCGGGTTCGACCCAGGAGGTCTTCATCATGGAGCGCCTGCGCATGGAGGGGCTGTCGATCCGCGACGTCACCGCGGTTCGCGTGCCCTTCGGCGAGATGCACGCCATGCTGTCGCGCGGTGACATCGACGCCTATGTCGGCGCGGAGCCGGGTCCGGGCCTGTCCATCTCCTCGGGCGTCGGTCAGCTGGTCGAGTATCCCTATGGCACCGCCATGGGCGGCCTGAACATGGTCTTCGCCACCCATGAGGACACGGTGAGCGGCAAGCCGGCCCTGGTGCGGGACGCGCTGACGATCCATCGCAGGGCGGTCGAGTTCATGCTCGCCAACAAGCCGGCCGTGGCCGAGATGACGGTGCAGCGCCTGGGCGCCAACCGTGCGGCTGTCGACCATGCGCTGGCGGCGAACAATGTCGAATATGCGTGGAAGCTCGACGAAACCGTGCTCAAGCAGGCCCGGACCTATGCCGAGCAGATGCTGTCGCTGCGCCAGATCCGTCAGCTGCCTGACTTCGACAAGTTCCTGAACCCGACCTTCTCGAACCAGATCGCGACCGCCTGACGGCGCTGGACCCGGCCGTCCGCTCCCGAGCGGGCGGCCACCGCTTTCCACTGGAGGACCCAAGACATGGCGATGGTCGAGACCGCGCCGCCGCCGGCGGCGGTACCGGTGGAGAAGCCGGCGGGCAAATCGTCCTGGGCGCGCGTGAAGCCGACTGTGCTCGCGCTGATCGTACCGGGGCTGTTGCTGCTGTTCTGGCATATCGCCACGACGCGCCGCTGGACGCGGCTGATCCCGACCCCCTACGAGGTCGGCGAGTACATGATCGATTTCGCCGTCGGCGGCATCTATGACGACGCCTTCTCGGCGACGCTGGTGACGCATCTCCTCGCCTCGATGAGCCGCGTCTATGGCGGCTTCGCGCTGGCCGCCCTCTTCGCCCTGCCGCTCGGTCTGATGATCGGTCGCATCCCGACGGCGCGGATGGTGCTCGACCCCTTCCTGCAGGTGATGCGCCCCATTCCCGTCACCGCCTGGCTGCCGCTGTCGATGATCCTCTTCGGCCTTGGGCCCCGCTCGGCCTTCGCCCTCGTCTGCCTTGGCGCCTTCTATCCGATCCTACTCAACACGATCTTCGGCGTGCGTTCGGTCGACCCCAAGCTGTTCGAAGCGGCCTCCATGCTCGGCTGCCAGGGCAATGCCCAGTTCTACAAGGTGGTGCTGCCGGCGGCCCTGCCGTCCATCTTCACCGGCCTGCGCCTTGGCCTCGGCCTCGCCTGGTTCGTCATCGTCGTCGGTGAGATGACCGGCGTGCCGCAGGGGCTCGGCGCCGTCATCATGGATGGCCGCACCCTGTCCCGCACCGAACTCGTCATCTGCGGCATGATCATCATCGGCATCGCCGGCTACATTTCCGACCGGGTCGTCGTGATGATCGGCAACCGGATGCTCAAGTGGAGCCCGACCCACCATGGCTGAGTCCAAGACGCCGATCATCGAGATCAAGCAGGTTTCCAAGGTCTTCAAGCTGCAGGACCAGACGATCAACGCCCTTCACGACGCCAACATCACCATCCGCAAGGGCGAGTTCGTCTGCCTGATCGGCGCATCGGGCTGCGGCAAGTCCACGCTGCTGCGCATCATCGCCGGCTTCGAGCAGCCGACCAGCGGCGAGGCGCTGATGTGGGGCATGCCGATCAAGGGGCCTGACCCGACCCGCGGCATGGTCTTCCAGGATTATGCGCTGTTCCCCTGGCTGTCGGTCCGCGACAATATCGGCTTCGGTCCGGCGTCGCGCGGTCTGGCCAAGCCAGTGGTGAAGGAGACGGTCGACAAGTTCATCGAGCTCGTCGGCCTCACGAAGTTCGCCAATGCCTATCCGCACCAGCTTTCCGGCGGCATGAAACAGCGCGTCGCCATCGCCCGGGTGCTGGCCAACGATGCCGAGATCGTGCTGATGGACGAGCCCTTCGGCGCGCTCGACGCCATGACCCGCGAGCGCCTGCAGGACGAGCTCCTCGACATCTGGCAGCGGACCGGGCTGACCGTCGTGTTCGTCACCCATTCCATCGAGGAGGCGATCTTCCTCGCCGACCGCGTGGTGGTGATGACACCGGGACCGGGACGGATCGAGAGCGACAATCCGCTGATCCTGCCGCGGCCGCGCGATGTTGCGAGCCCGGAGTTCAACGACATCCGCAGGGTGCTGGGCGCCAAGCTCCATAGCCATCACGGCAAGAAGGCGGCGTGACAGGCGTGTGACCCCGCCCTTGCTCTCGCGCAAGGCGGGCGAGATCCGGATCCCCTAGCCTCGTGGGCATCATCAGGCCCGCAGGCTGGAGGTTGCCATGACCGAACGCACATCCCTTCAAGGCAAAGTCGCGCTGATCACGGGGGCGGCGGGGGCCATCGGCCGCGCCACCGCCATCCTGATGGCCGAGCGCGGTGCGGCCATCGTCGCGGTGGACCGGGCCGGCTCCGACATGGCGGGACTAGCCGCCGCCCTGCCGGCAGCGAGCCGCTTCCATGCGGTGACGGCGGACGTCCGGCAGGATGCGGAGGTGGGCGCCTATGCCGCCGCGGCGGTCGCCGCCTTTGGCCGCATCGACATCTTCGTCAACAATGCCGGGGTGGAGGGTGTGGTCGCTCCGGTCGAGGCCTATCCGGTGGACGCCTTCCGGCAGGTGATCGACATCAACGTGATCGGCGTCTTCCTTGGCCTGAAGCACGTGCTGCCGGTCATGTACGGCCAAGGCTCCGGCGTCGTCGTCAACATGTCGAGCATCGCTGGACTGAAGGGTACGCCGGGCCTGTCAGCCTATACGGCGTCGAAGCATGCGGTCATCGGCATCACCCGCTCGGTCGCGGCGGAGGCCGGCCCGCGCGGCGTGCGCGTGGTCTCGGTCAATCCGGGCCCGATCGAGAGCCGGATGATGGATTCGATCAATGCGGGACAGAGCACCGACCGCGCCGCCGCCCATGCGGCAGTCGCCGCCATGGTGCCGCAGCAGCGCTATGGCCGGGTGGAAGAGGTGGCCGAGCTCGTGGCCTTCCTATCCTCCGATGCCGCCGCCTATTGCCACGGCGGCATCTACAGCGTCGATGGCGGCATGTGCGCGGTGTGAGCGCGATCAGGCGGCCGCGACCGGCTCCGCGAGCACCAGCGCCCAGAACACCCGGTAGCGCGAGCCCGGCCGGTAGCCGGTGGCGATGCCGAGGCGGGTCACGCCGGGATTGAGCATGTTGGCGCGGTGGGGCGGGGAATCGCGCCAGCCGGAGAAGGCCTCGGCGAGGGTGAGATAGCCGGCCGAGGTGTTCTCCACCGCCGCACGGTGACGATAGCCGGCGGTGGTCAGACGGGCGCCGACCGTGCCGGTGCGCACGCCGACCTGGTCGGCCTGGGTCATGGCGGCGGCCTGGGCCTCGGCCACAGCCATCAGAACGGGATCGACGGTGAGCGGCCCACGGCCGTTGTTGCGGCGGAATCCGGAGATCATCTCGGCGGCCATAGCGGCGTCCACGCGCGCGCCTGACTGGGCGAGATTGCGATAGAAGCTTGGCTGGCTCGGAGCCTGTACCGGCGGGGCTGAGCAGGCGGCGAGGAGGGCGGCGCCGCCGCCGACCAGGATCGCCCTGCGCCCGACGAGCATCGTCTCGCCATTCAGATACCGTTCAGCCATCGAACCATTTCCTCTGTCATCGCCACCCATGCCAAGACGCGCATGGATGCGCGCCAATGGTTAAGCAAACATCTCAACCTTCTCTCAACCTCGGCATGGTTGATGACGGTTTGGACAGGAAATGGGACGGGATCATGCCCTGGTATCGTTGTGACGCCCGCGGGGAGACCGACAACGCCGGACCGCGTTTCGCGGCCACGCGTTTCATCGAGGCCGACATGGCTGAAACGGCCGCGCTGAAGGCGCGCCAGAGCCTTGGCCGCGAGCTTGTACGCTTCGGCGTGTCGCCGCTGGAAGCGGAGAAGCATGTGGCGGTGGAGACCGTGCGCCGCATCGACGAGGAGGACGTGCCCGGCATCGTCGCCCCCGACATGGTCTGGCTTCAGCCGGCCTGATGTCGTCGCAATGGGGCGCGGGGCATGGTGCCCCCGCCCGAGGTCAGTGAACGGCGAGACCCGGCAGGTCGATCATCGACGCGCCGAGGATGACGCCGGGACGGCGCTGCGAGCCCGTCTGGACCAGGATCGCCAGCTTCTCGCAATCCGGCGGGACGAGTTCGCGGCGGGAAATCGTCACCGTGCGTGGACCGCCGCCCCATTCGCCGAGATTGGCGTGGGACCGGACGACATTGCGGTAGATCATGGTCTGGCCGCGATTCTCGCCGCGGGTGATGTCCACCGGCTGGCGCGACGAGACGCCGAACAGGAAGATGGTCGCCGGATTCTCCGGGCTGACCCCGTTGATGCTTGCGGGAAGGACCAGCGTGATGGTGTCCCCGGACACCCGCAGGCTCACCGGCACGGACAGCGCACCGGGCTGGCCGCGGCTCTGCTCGGTGACGCGCTGGATGGCGGCACGATCCGAGCCGATGGCGTGACCGACCCCGTTGATGATCATCTGCGGCGTGTAGATCTGCCGGTCGCCGCGCATATAGGCATAAGCCTTCTGGCGCTTGGCGTGGATGGGATTGGCCAGCGTGTCACGCCAGCCAAGATAGTCCCAGTAATCGACGGCGAGAGTGAGGGCGATGACGTCGGGACGATCAGCCATCTCGGCGATGTAACGATCAGCCGGCGGGCAGGACGAGCAGCCCTGGCTGGTGAAGAGTTCGAGCACTGCCGAGGGACGCTGCTGCGCCGAAGCCGGTCCGCCGACAAAGGCGACCATGGCCAGCACGAGCCCCACGCTCCATTTCACAACACTCATCGGAATCCGCCCCGATTTCGCGACCTTGCCGGCCCCGCGGCCCGTCTTTAGGCCTGCCGGCACCGTCAAGGCTACTCACGGTTGGGTGAATGTCCCGCAAACGCCCGTGAGCACCGCCCCTTCCCAAAAGATAACGGCGGCCCGGCAAAAGCCAAGCCGCCGTCGCAGGCGCTTGATCCGTATCAGGCGGCGAGGTCGCGCAGCACGTATTGCAGGATGCCGCCGTTCTTGAAGTACTCGATCTCGTCCAGCGTATCGATGCGGCAGAGGATCGGCACCTTCTTCACCTTGCCGTCGGCGAAGGTGACCTCAGCCTCCATCTTCTGGCGCGGCTTGACCTTCTCGAGACCCTTGATGCTGACCTTCTCGTCGCCCTTGAGGCCGAGGGTGGCCCAGGTGGTGCCCTCCTCGAGGGTGAAGGGGACGATGCCCATGCCGACCAGGTTCGAGCGGTGGATGCGCTCGAAGGACTGGGCAATGACGGCGCGCACGCCGAGGAGGTTGGTGCCCTTGGCGGCCCAGTCACGCGACGAGCCGTTGCCGTACTCGACGCCGGCAAAGACCACCAGCGGCACCTTCTCGGCGCGGTACTTCATGGCGGCGTCGTAGATCGACATCTCCTCCTTCGAGGGATAGTGGATCGTGTAGCCGCCTTCCTTGCCGTTCGGGCCCATCATGTGGTTGCGGATGCGGATGTTGGCGAAGGTGCCACGCATCATCACCTCGTGATTGCCGCGACGGGTGCCGTACTGGTTGAAGTCGGCGACATCCACCTTGTTGTCGATGAGGTACTTGCCCGCCGGGCTCGCCGCCTTGATCGAGCCGGCCGGCGAGATGTGGTCGGTGGTGATCTTGTCGCCGAAGAGGCCGAGGATGCGGGCACCCTCGATGTTGCTGATGGCGCCGGGCTTCATGCCCATGCCGACGAAATAGGGCGGGTTCTGCACATAGGTCGACTTGTCGTCCCAGGCATAGGTCTGGCCGCTGGGGGCCTTCACCTTGGCCCAGTTGGCGTCGCCCTTGAACACGTCGGCATAGCGCTCCTTGAAGAGCTTCTTGGTGACGTTCTTGGCGATGAAGGCGTTGATCTCCTGCGAGGACGGCCAGATGTCGCGCAGATAGACCGGGTTGCCCTTCTTGTCGGTGCCGATCGGCTCCTTGGTGAGGTCCATGGTCACCGAGCCGGCAAGCGCATAGGCGACGACGAGGGGCGGGGAGGCGAGATAGTTCGCCTGCACGTCGGGGGAGACGCGGCCCTCGAAGTTGCGGTTGCCGGAGAGCACGGCCGAGGCGATCAGGCCGCTGTCATTGATGGCCTTGGAGATCTCGGCCGGCAGCGGGCCGGAATTGCCGATGCAGGTGGTGCAGCCGAAGCCGACCAGGTTGAAGCCGAGCTTGTCGAGGTCCTTCTGCAGGCCCGAGTTCGACAGATATTCGGCGACGACCTGGCTGCCGGGGGCGAGCGAGGTCTTCACCCAGGGCTTGGTCTTCAGGCCCTTGGCGATGGCGTTGCGGGCCAGAAGACCCGCCGCGAACAGCACGGCCGGGTTCGACGTGTTGGTGCAGGAGGTGATGGCGGCGATGACTACGTCACCATGGCCGAGGGTGAAGTCCTTGCCCTCGACCTTGACGCGGCGGCCCATCTCGCCCGCCTTCTTGTAGTCCTTCTCCATGGCGTCGGCGAAGCCCGCGCCCACCGCCTCGAGGGCGACGCGGCCCTCGGGACGCTTGGGACCAGCCATCGAGGGCACGACCTCGCCGAGGTCGAGCGACAGCGTGTCGGTGAAGACCGGATCGCGCGAGCCCTTGGTGCGGAAGAGGCCCTGCGCCTTCGAATACTTCTCCACCAGCGCGATGCGGGCGGACTTGCGGCCCGAGGTGGTGAGGTAGTTCAGCGTCTCGTCATCGACGGGGAAGAAGCCGCAGGTGGCGCCGTATTCGGGGGCCATGTTGGCGATGGTGGCGCGATCGGCCAGCGTCATGTTGTTGAGGCCGGGGCCGTAGAACTCGACGAACTTGCCGACGACGCCCTTCTTGCGGAGCATCTGGGTGACGGTCAGCACGAGGTCGGTGGCGGTGACGCCCTCCTTGAGCTTGCCCGTGAGCTTGAAGCCGATGACCTCGGGCAGCAGCATGGACTGCGGCTGGCCGAGCATGGCGGCCTCGGCCTCGATGCCGCCGACGCCCCAGCCGAGAACGGCAAGGCCGTTGACCATGGTGGTGTGGCTGTCGGTGCCGACCAGCGTATCGGGATAGGCGATCTCGACGGTCTCGGTGACGGTCTTGCCGCGGACGGTCTTCTTCACCTTCTCCTTCTTCGTCCAGACGGTCTGGGCGAGGTACTCCAGGTTCACCTGGTGGCAGATGCCCGTGCCGGGCGGCACGACGGAGAAGTTCTTGAAGGCCTGCTGACCCCACTTCAGGAAGCGGTAGCGCTCGCCGTTGCGGGCATACTCGAGGTCGACGTTCTTCTTGAAGGCCTTGGGCGAACCGAACTCGTCAACGATGACCGAGTGATCGATGACGAGGTCGACAGGGACGAGCGGATTGATCTTCTGCGGGTCGCCGCCGAGGGCCTTCATGGCATCGCGCATGGCGGCAAGGTCCACGACCGCCGGCACGCCGGTGAAGTCCTGCATCAGCACGCGGGCCGGGCGGAAGGCGATCTCCTTGCCGGCCTTGCCCTTGTCCTTGATCCAGGCGGCGACCGCCTCGATGTCGGCCTTGGTGACGGAGCGGCCGTCCTCGGCGCGCAGCAGGTTCTCGAGCAGCACCTTCATGGAGAAGGGCAGGGCCGAAATGCCGGCAAGGCCGTTCTTCTCGGCCTCCTTCAGGCTGAAATAGACGTAGGACTTGGTGCCGACCTTGAGCGTCTTGCGGGCCTTGAAGCTGTCGAGCGACATGAAGCGGTGATCCCCTCGATGTGAGGCCGTCGACGCGCCCGGACAGGGAATGTCGGACGAAGCGGAAGACGCGGCGGCCGTTCGGCCGCGTTATAGAGGGATTCCAATCAGCCCGCCATATGGTTAGAAGCGCATATCGCCTCTCGCGGGTCACCCTTTCGTCGCGTAGGAATGCGGCATGTTGCGCCTCATCGCCGATGCCCTGACCTGCCAGCGCGGCGGCCGCGTCGTCTTCTCCCATCTCAGCTTCACCGTGACCTCGGGAGAGGCCGTCCAGGTCACCGGCCCGAACGGCGCCGGCAAGTCGAGCCTCCTGCGCCTGATCGCCGGATTGGTGCGCGCCGAATCGGGCCGGCTGGTTCTCGAGGGCGGCGACCCCGAGGCCTCATTGGGGGAGCAGTGCCACTATTGCGGCCACCAGGACGCCTTCAAGGGTTCGCTGACGGTCGCCGAGAACCTGGCATTCTGGACCGATTTCCTCGGCGGCGGCGGCATTGCGGCACCCGCCGCGATGGAGCGGCTCGGCATCGCTCATCTCGCCGATCTGCCGGCTGGCTATCTCTCGGCAGGACAGCGTCGGCGTCTCGCCCTCGCCCGTCTGCTGACCGTCAGCCGGCCGGTCTGGCTTCTCGACGAGCCTACAGCGGCGCTCGATGTCACGAGTCAGGCGGTCCTCGCCAGCGTCATGGCCGAGCATGTCGCCACCGGCGGCATCATCCTCGCCGCCACGCACGGACCGCTCGGCCTGCCCGTGCGCGACCTGTCACTCGGCCGCGCCGCTCCCGCCGCACCGGTCGCCGCATGAGATCGCCCCTCGCCGCCGTTTTTCGCCGCGACCTCATGCTCGCCACCCGAATCGGCGGCGGCGCCATGGTGGGCGTCGTCTTCTTCCTGGCGGTGGTGACCATCGTGCCCTTCGGCGTCGGGCCGGACATGAACCTGCTCGCCCGCATCGGTCCGGCCATCCTGTGGATCGGCGCGCTGCTGGCGACGCTGCTCGGCCTCGACAGGATCTTCCAGGCCGATGCCGATGACGGCTCGCTCGACATCATGATGATGGGCCAGACGCCTCTGCCCCTCGTCATCGCTGCCAAGGCCGCGGCCCACTGGCTCGCCACCGGCCTGCCGCTGGTGGCGGCGGCGCCGCTGCTCGGCCTCTTCCTCAACGTGCCGCTGGAGGCGATGGGCGCCGTGGCGCTGACGCTGGCTGCCGGCACGCCGGCGCTCAGCCTCATCGGTGCGGTCGGCGCTGCGCTGGCGGTAAGCCTCAGGCGCGGCGGCCTGCTCATGGCCATCCTCGTCCTGCCGCTCACCATCCCCGTGCTGATCTTCGGAGTCGCGGCAACGACCTCGGTGATCGTCGGGCCGCTGCCCTTCGGACAGCCCTTCGCCATCCTCGTTGCGCTGTCGCTCATGAGCCTCGTGCTCGGGCCGGTCGCCGCCGCGGCTGCCCTGCGCTTCGGGCTCGAGTGAGGCCGGACGGGTCCGGCCCCTCGCCTGAGCCTCAGCTCTTCGGCGCCGTCTGCTCCCAGGCCGCCGGCATCTGCGCGACAAAACGGTCCAGCCAGGCGACGAGGCTGGGATGGGTCTTGCGCCAGGCGCCCTCGAACCGGATGTCCTGATAGCCGAGCGCGCAGGCCAGCGTGATGGTGCCGACAGTGACGGCGAGCGCCGGGGGAGCGGCTTCCAGCGCCGCCATGGCGCGCTCGACCTTGCCACGCTGGTGGGCGACCCACTTCTCCGAGCGCGCAGCCTCCTCGTGGAACATCGCCTCGTAGCGGGTGAGAATGAGCGCATCCATGATGCCGTCGGCCAGCGACTGCAGGGTCAGCGCGGCGATGCGCGCCTTCGGCTCGGCGGGGAGGATGCGGCCGCCGCCGGCGAGGAGGTCGAGGGCCTCGAGGATGACGCGGCTGTCATAGACGACCGTGCCGTCCTCCTGCACGAGGGCGGGGATCTTGCCGAGCGGGTTGGCGCGGCGGATCGGATCCTCCGGGTTCATCGTGTCGGTGCCGACGACCGTGACGCGGTCCATGAGCCCGAGATGCAGGAGCGCCAGCTTCACCTTGCGGCCGAAGGGCGAGAAGGGCGAGGAGTGCAGCGTCAGGGCCATGGCGGCGTTTCCCGGTACCAGTCTTGTTGAGGCGCGGACCCTGCACAGGCCGTCGCATGGCGGTCAAGAGGCGGTGACGGAGGGGCCCGGCGCGCCTGCTCGCCTTGCCGCGACGCACCCTGGACCCCATAATCGGCGCTTCGCTTCGCATGGCTCCATGAAGACCGACTCACCCTATTTCGATCGCATCCGGGTCAAGCCCGAGGACGACCGGCGCGCCCGTGCGCGGCCCGGAACGCGGGTCTGCGCCCATCCGAACTGCGACCTCGAGGCGACCCATCGCGCACCGCTCGGCCGCGACCGCGAGGGCGAGTTCATCTGGTTCTGTCTGGACCACGTGAAGGAATATAACGCCAGCTACAACTACTTCGCCGGCATGAACGACGCCGCGGTCGCCGCCTATCAGAAGGATGCGCTGACCGGCCACCGGCCGACCTGGAGCATGGGCGTCAATTCCTGGACGAAGGAGGGTCGCAGGCCCGAGCCGCGTGCCTCGGCCGGCACCGGGGCGGGATTCGACCCCCGCAAGGGCGCCGACCCCTTCGGCCTGTTCGAGGATGCGGAATGGCGCCAGCCGGGCGCGCGGGCTCCCGAGCCCGAGGGGCGGATGATCCGCAATGCCGAGCGCAAGGCGCTGAGCACCCTCAATCTCGACATTCACGCCACTGCGGCCGAGATCAAGGCGCGGTTCAAGGAACTGGCGAAGCGACTCCACCCCGATTCCAACGGGGGCGATCGTTCGCACGAGGACAAGCTGCGCGAGATCATCCAGGCCTACAACTACCTGAAATCCGTCGGCTTCTGCTGATACGGGCCGCTCTGTCGATCGGACGCATCAGAATTTCGAATGGCATTCCCGCGAAGGGCACCCTTCCGGGCGCGCGCGACGATCTGGTAAGGTCGCCGCCGATCGTGAAGACAAGTCACGCTGCGCCGGGCGCGGCATCGGAGGTTCTTTCGTGACAGTGCAGACCGACAAGGTGTCCGGCGTCCCGGATACGACCCTTTCCGTGCGTCAGACGTTCGGCATCGATTCCGACATGCAGGTCCCGGCCTTCGCGGCCGGCGGCGACCATGTGCCGGACCTCGATCCCGACTACCTGTTCGACAAGCCCACCACGCTCGCCATCCTCGCCGGTTTCGCCCACAACCGCCGCGTCATGGTCTCGGGCTATCACGGCACCGGCAAGTCGACCCATATCGAACAGGTCGCCGCCCGCCTCAACTGGCCCTGCATCCGCGTCAACCTCGACAGCCACGTCTCGCGCATCGACCTCGTCGGCAAGGACGCGATCGTGCTGAAGGAGGGCAAGCAGGTCACCGAATTCCGCGACGGCATCCTGCCCTGGGCCTACCAGCACAATGTCGCGCTGGTCTTCGACGAGTACGATGCCGGCCGCCCGGACGTGATGTTCGTCATCCAGCGCGTGCTGGAATCCTCGGGCCGCCTCACCCTGCTCGACCAGAGCCGGGTCATCCGCCCTCATCCCGCCTTCCGCCTCTTCGCCACCGCCAACACGGTCGGCCTCGGCGACACGACGGGCCTCTATCACGGCACGCAGCAGATCAACCAGGCGCAGATGGACCGCTGGTCCATCGTCACCACGCTGAACTACCTGCCGCACGACAACGAGGTCGGCATCATCCTCGCCAAGGCCAAGAGCTTCGCCAAGACGGCCGAGGGCCGCGACCAGGTGAACAAGATGGTGCGCGTGGCGGACCTCACCCGCAACGCCTTCATGAACGGCGACCTGTCGACGGTCATGAGCCCGCGCACCGTGCTGACCTGGGCGGAGAACGCCGACATCTTCAAGGATATCGGCTTCGCCTTCCGCCTCACCTTCCTCAACAAGTGCGACGAGCTGGAGCGGGCGCTGGTCGCCGAGTTCTACCAGCGCTGCTTCGGCCAGGAGCTGCCGGAGAGCGCCGTCAACGTGGCGCTGAGCTGAGGGTCGGCGGAGGAAACACCATGGCCGGCCCGACGATCCCATCGCAGGCCGGCCTGGTCGTCACCGCCGAAACCCGCGTGGCCGAAACGGCCCGCGCGGTCGTTCGGGGCCTCACCGCCTACAACACGTCCAGGGCCGGGCCATCGAAGTGGAAGCGCTTCGCGGTCTCGGTGCGCAAGGACGGTGTCGTCCGCGGCGGCATCGTCGGCTCGACCATGTGGAACTGGTGCTTCATCGAACTCCTGTGGATCGATGAGGCGCTGCGCGGCACCGGCATCGGCTCGGAGCTGATGGCCAAGGCCGAAGCGCTGGCGGCCAAGCGCGGCGCACGCCACATCTATGTCGACACCTTCTCCTTCCAGGGAGACGGCTTCTACCAGAAGCTGGGATACGAGGTTTACGGCGAGCTCGGCGATTTTCCGCCCGGCCATCGCCGCATCTGGCTGAAAAAGGATCTTTCGTGAGCTCCAATTCGAAGGCCAAGCCGAACACCAAGGAGAGCCCGACCGAGCCGTTCAAGCGCTCGGTTGCCTCGTGCATGCGCGCCATCGCCCGCCGCGACCTGGAAGTGACCTATGCGCCGGACAAGCCGGGCCTCGCCGGCGACAAGGCGCGCCTGCCCGAGCCGCCGCGCAAGCTCTCGCCCAAGGATGCCGCCATCGTGCGCGGCCATGGCGACGCCATGGCGCTGCGCCTCGCGGTCCACAATTCCAAGGTCCATCGCGCGCTTGTGCCGGACGGCCAGGCGGCGCGGGCGATCTTCGAGGCGGTGGAGAATGCCCGCATCGAGGCCATCGGCTCCAACCGCATGGCCGGCGTCGCGCAGAATCTGACCGCGCGGCTGGAAGACCACTACCACCGCATGGGCAAGTACGAGGAGATCACCGACAAGGCGGATGCGCCGCTGGAGGATGCCCTTGCCCTGATGGTGCGCGAAAGGCTGACCGGCCAGACCGCCCCCGCCAATGCCGCGAAGATCGTCGACCTGTGGCGCGACACGATCGAGGCCAAGGCCGGCAAGAACCTCGAGGCGCTCGTCGGCCTCGAGCACAACCAGCGCGCCTTCGGCAAGGCGGTGCGCGACCTCCTGACCTCGCTCGACATGGGCGACGAGCAGGGCCGCTCCGACGACGATCAGGACGACGACAACTCCGAGAGCCAGGAGCAGGAGAGCCCGGAATCGGGTGAGAGCCCGGACAGCCAGGACGAGGAATCCTCCGAAGGCATGCAGATGGACGAGGCCGAGGAGATGGCCGACGAGGCGCCGGACGGCGCCCAGGAAGCCTCCGAGGCCGAGACCGCCGAACTCCCCGACGAGAACGATCTCGGCGATGCGGACGATGCCAGCGAGCCGTGGCGGCCGAAGAGCCAGCCGGCGGAGCGCAAGGGACCGGAATACAAGCCCTTCACGGCCAAGTTCGACGAGATCATCGATGCGCCGGACCTCTGCGATGCGGAGGAGCTGGACCGGCTGCGCGCCTATCTCGACAAGCAGCTCTCGCATCTGGGCCCGGTGGTGGCGCGGCTTGCCAACCGCCTGCAGCGCCGCCTGATGGCGCAGCAGAACCGCTCGTGGAACTTCGACCTGGAAGAGGGCATCCTCGACCCGGCCCGCCTGCCGCGCGTCATCATGGACCCGATGGCGGCGCTCTCCTTCAAGCAGGAGAGCGACACGAATTTCCGCGACACGGTCGTCACCCTGCTGCTCGACAATTCGGGCTCGATGCGCGGCCGCCCCATCACGGTGGCGGCCACCTGCGCCGACATCCTCGCCCGGACGCTGGAGCGCTGCGGCGTGAAAGTCGAGATCCTCGGCTTCACCACCCGCGCCTGGAAGGGCGGCCAGTCGCGCGAGCACTGGCTGCAGAACGGCAAGCCGGCCAATCCGGGCCGCCTCAACGACCTGCGCCACATCATCTACAAGGCGGCGGACGCCCCCTGGCGGCGCGCGCGCAAGAATCTCGGCCTGATGATGCGCGAGGGCCTGCTCAAGGAGAACATCGACGGCGAGGCGCTGGACTGGGCGCACAAGCGCCTGCTCGGTCGCTCCGAGCAGCGCAAGATCCTGATGATGATCTCGGACGGCGCCCCGGTGGATGATTCAACCCTGTCCGTGAACCCGGGCAACTATCTCGAACGCCACCTGCGCTGGGTGATCGAGGAGATCGAGACCCGCTCGCCGGTGGAGCTCATCGCCATCGGCATCGGCCACGACGTGACGCGCTACTATCGCCGCGCCGTCACCATCGTGGATGCGGAGGAGCTGGGCGGCGCCATGACCGAGAAGCTCGCCGAGCTCTTCGACGACGACGCCGCTGGCGCCGGCACCGCATCGGCCCTGCGCGGTCGCGCCGCCTGATGCGCGTCGCCACGCGGCGCCACGTCCTTGGCCTTGCCGGCGGCGCCCTGGCGCTGCCGGTCGTGGCGCGCCCGGCGGCGGCGCGCACGCCGGTGCCCTCGGCGCCCGTCGATGTCACCATCCGCTCGTTCCCGATCAATGCCTTCATGCCGCGCGACGCGGCGAAGACCGAGTTCGGCGCCTTCACCTATCGAGGCGGTCTGGAGCTGCAGTCGGACTATCGCGGCTTCGGCGGCCTGTCGTCGCTGCGCATGGACCCGACCGGGCGGCGCCTTACCGCCATTTCCGACCAGGGACAGTGGCTCACCGCGACGCTGGACATGGAGGGCACCCGCCCCTCGGGCCTGTCGCAGGCGCGCATGGCGGCGATCCTGGGTCCCGGTGGCCGGCCGCTGGCCGAGACCGGCAACTGGGACACCGAGAGCCTCTGGATCGAGGGCGGCACGGCCTATGTCGGCGTCGAGCGCACCCACCGCATCTTCCGCTTCGACACGTTCGGCCGCGATGGCGTCCTTGCCCGCGGCGTGGCGCAACCGGTGCCCATGGGCTCGGAACGGATGCCGGGCAATCGCGGCATCGAGGCGCTCGGCATCCTGCCGCGGCCCTCAGCCCTGGCCGGAACGCTCTGCGCCATCTCGGAGCGGGCGCTGAACGCCGCCGGCGACATCCGCGGTTTCCTGATCGGCACCGGCCCGGCGCGCGAATTCGCGGTGAAGCGCACCAATGATTTCGACGTCACCGATCTGGCCTTCCTGCCCGGCGGTGACATGCTGCTGCTGGAGCGCTGGTTCTCGGCCTGGCGCGGCGTGGCCTTCCGCATCCGCCGCATCGAACTCGCCACCATCCGCGCCGGAGCGACAGTGGACGGGCCGATCGTGCTGTCGGGCGACATGTCGGCGCAGATCGACAATATGGAGGGCATCGCCACCCATCGGAGCGCCGAGGGCGAGACCATCGTCACGCTGTGCTCGGACAACAATTTCTCGTTCCTGCAGCGGACGCTTTTGCTGCAATTCGCCTATCGGGCGTAACGGGCCGCGGGACCGGGGCCGTCACGCCTGATTCACAAAATGGGCGGCGGGCACTGGCATGGCCGCCCGAAAGCGTGTATAGGCCCGCGTCTCACGATTTCGCCTATCGCCCGGGGGGCTTCCTCCTGCGGCCCGCCAGAAGAGAGTTCCATGGCCGTTCCGAGAAGAAAGACGTCGCCCTCGCGTCGCGGCATGCGCCGCTCGCACGATGCCCTCGTTGCCCCGACCTATGTCGAGGACAAGGACTCGGGCAACCTGCGCCGCCCCCACCATGTCGACCTCAAGACCGGCATGTATCGCGGCAAGCAGATCCTGAAGCCGAAGACCACGACCAACGACTGATCGCATCCGATCGTCGGGAATGAAAAAGGCCGGTCCAGCGACCGGCCTTTTGTTTTGCACCCGGCGTGACCGGCTCACTCGCCGGTGTCGGCCTTGAGGCCGGCGGCGGCGATGCCGGCCAGCGCGCAGACCTCGTCATTGTCCGAGGTGTCGCCGGAGACGCCGACCGCCCCGAGCAGAACGCCCTCGGCATTGCGGATCAGCACCCCGCCCGGCACCGGCGTCAGGCGGTCGCGGGAGAGGCCGCCAAGGGCGCCGATGAAATGCGGCCGCTCCTTGGCCATGCGCTCCAAAGCACGTCCACCGACGCCGACCGCGACGCAGCCGAAGGCCTTGCCGTGAGCGATATCCGGCCGCAGGAGGGCGTTGCCATCCTCGACCAGGGTCAGGCGGACGGAGCCACGGGCGTCGACGATGACGATGCCGAGGGGCTTCATGCCCTTTTCGCGGCCCGTGGCGAGGGCGGTGTCGGCGATGATGCGGCAGGTGGCGAGGGTCAGGCTCATGGGCGTCTCCGGAAGGTCTCTCCTGTCCGGCGGACGGCGCCACTTGCACCCGGTCGCCGCGGGCTTGCGACAAGCCCTGCATTCCGTGCACAAGCACGACCCGCCGGGGTCGTGGCAGGCCGCCCGGATTTTGTGTTACCGGTAGAACAAGAATGCGGCCCTGCCGCCGGTGATGGCAGTTTTTGGGCCCGGGCGAAAGACCCGCGGCAGGAGGAACCTCCCTTGACCTATCCGATGCGCGACTTCCACGGCCCCGCCCGCTCCTCGGCCTATGCGACCGAGGCCATGGCGGCGACGTCCCATCCGCTCGCCACCGCTGCCGCCATCGACATCCTGAAGGCCGGCGGCACCGCGGCGGACGCCGCCATCGCCGCCGTCGGCGTCATGGCCGTTGTCGAGCCCCACATGACCGGCATCGGCGGCGACTGCTTCACCCTCATTTCCAAGCCGGGCAAGTCGATCTGGGGCTATAACGGCTCCGGGCGCGCCGCGAAGGCTGTGACCGCCGAGAAGCTGCGCTCAGCCGGCCTCACCTCGGTGCCGACCGACAGCGTCCATGCCATCACCGTGCCCGGCGCGGTCGAGGCCTGGGAGACCATCCTCAGGACGCACGGCCGGTTCGACCTCGGCCGCGTGCTGCAGCCGGCGATCCGCTACGCCAAGGAGGGTTGGCCGGTGACGCCGCGTGTCGCCTTCGACTGGCCGACCGATGCGGCCGCCCTGGCCAAGGACGCCGGCGCTGCCCGCCATTACCTCAAGGACGGCCGCGCGCCGACCGCCGGCGAGCGCATGACCAGCGCCGCGCTGGGCGCGACGCTCGAGGAGATCGCTGCCAAGGGCGCCAAGGGCTTCTACGAGGGCCGCGTCGCCGAGGACATCATCCGCACCACCAAGGCCAAGGGCGGCTTCCTGGAGCTCGAGGACCTCGCCAGCCATCGCGGCACGGTCGAGACGCCGGTGATCGGCGACTACAAGGGCGTCGGAGTCGCCGAGCTGCCGCCGAACGGCCAGGGCATCACCGCCCTGATCATCCTCAACATCCTTGAGCAGTTCGACGTGAAGGGCATGTCCCCGACCTCGCCAGAGCGGCTCCATATCGGCATCGAGGCGGCCCGCCTCGCCTACTCGCTGCGCGACAGCCACATCGCCGACCCCGCCGCGATGAAGGTGACGGTCGAGCAGCTCATCTCCAAGGACTTCGCCAAGGTGCTGGCGAAGATGATCGACCCGGCCAAGCGTACGCCGCGCCTCGTCCCGCCGCCGCCCGGCACCAACACGATCTACTGCTCCATCGTCGATCGCGACCGGATGGCTGTGTCGTTCATCAACTCGATCTTCCACCATTTCGGCTCGAAGATCTGCACGCCCGAGACCGGCATCCTGCTGCAGAACCGTGGCGCCAGCTTCAACGTCAACGATGACCACCCGAACTGCATCGGGCCCGGCAAGCGGCCGATGCACACGATCATTCCGGCGATGATGCTGGAGAAGGGTGAGGTCACCTGCTCCTTCGGCGTGATGGGCGGCAGCTACCAGTCGTCGGGCCATGCCCACGTCGTCTGCAACACGGTCGATTACGGGATGGACCCGCAGCAGGCGATCGACTCGCCGCGCGCCTTCTTCGAGGGCGAGAAGACCACCGTCGAGCCGACCTGGCCGGCCGCGACCATCGAGAAGGTCCGCGCCATGGGCCATGACGTCGACATCACCGTGAAGCCGATCGGCGGCGGCCAGATGATCCGGATCGAGAAGTCGGGCTTTCTGGTCGGTGGCTCGGACGCCCGCAAGGACGGCCTGGCGCTCGGCTACTAAGCCTCAGGCGTCGCGGCGGATGATGACGCCCGTCGCAGTGGGCTGTGCGGCGGGGTCAGCGGCGAGATAGCGCGCATCGACCTCCTGGCGCTCGGCCTGGCGGCGGCGCGGCACGTCCGCGAGCTTGAGCCGGTTGGCGAGCAGCTGGGCGATGAAGGAGGCTGCCGGGCGGATGGTCGGCCGGTCGCTGACCAGCGGCTCGTGCCTTTCGGTCGGCACCGGCAGGCGCTCCACCAGCGCGGCGAAGGCGGCACCCTCGGAAGACGCGCGGTGCGGGACGTTGCGCTCGTCGCGGCGCTGCCAGCGAAGGCTGTCGCTCGAAGAGGCGGGCCGGATCGTCGTCATGTGCCACTCCCGGTCAATCGGCGGCCGCGCCGCTTATCGATGATGGCAGGGTCGCAACCCGCGTGCCGGGGCGGCTGTTCCAGACTGGGACAGGCGGCAGGACTTTGTTTGCGACCATGTGCTTCCCTAACGGAATTGCGATTCCGAAGCGCATGATCGGCCGGTTTCAAAAGGTTTCCTTCACCCTTTTGCGGCCAGATGTCGGCCAACGGTTCGCAGAAGGCCAAACCCGTGCCCGCCCAGGACATGACCCCCTCCGACAGCGTTGCACCAGACGCCTCAAGCACCCCGGCCCAGGACATCCTGTCGTCGGTCGGCACGGCCACTTACGAATGGGCGATCCCGGCGGACCGGCTGGCCTGGAGCGACAACGCCGCGAACGTGCTCGGTGTGGAGGCGCGCCAGCTCGGCAGTGGCCGCGCCTATGCCCAGCTCATGACGCCCGACTCGCCCGCCGGCCGCTACGAGGCGGTGGTCAATTCGCCCCATGTCGATCGCGGGGAGGGCGTTGCCTACGCCATCGAATACGCCATTCGCACCGCTTCGGGCGACGTGCATTGGGTGGAGGATTCTGGTCGCTGGTTCGCGTCGAGCGATGGCCGCCCGCTCCATGCCCACGGCGCGGTGCGCATCATCACCGAGAGCTACGAGACACGCCGCCGGCTGATCGAGGCGAGCGAGTTCGACCCGCTCACCGGCCAGCTGTCGCGTCATCGCTTCTGCGAGGTGCTGGAGGACGCGCTGCAGGACGCGGTGAAGGTGCGGGGCTCCATGGGCCTCATCATCGCCGCCATCGACAGTCTCGCCCACATCAACGAGGCCTATGGCTTCGACGTTGCCGACGAAATCATCGCGGCGGTGGGCAAGCGCATCCGCTCGCGCCTGCGCGGCGGCGACCTCCTCGGCCGCCTGTCGGGCAACAAGTTCGGCATTCTCATGCGGTCCTGCCAGCCGGAGGAGATGGAGACCGCCGCCGAGCGCATCCTCAACGCCGTGCGCGACGACGTCTTCCTCACCCGCGCCGGGCCGGTGGCGATCACGGTGACCCTTGGCGGCATCGTTGCCCCGCGCCATGCCGAGACGCTGGCCGCCATGATGGGCCGGGCACAGGAGGCGCTCGACGGGATCAAGGCGCGCCGCTGCGGCGCCTTCCAGATCTATGCCCCGAGCCTTGAGCGCGAGCGCGCCCGCCGCGAGAACCTGCGCATCACCGACGAGATCGTCTCGGCGCTGAACGACCGCCGGATCAGCCTCGCCTTCCAGCCGATCGTCACGGCGGGATCCGAGCGGCGCACCGCCTATTACGAGTGCCTGCTGCGCATCCGTCGGGCCGACGGCTCCCTGCTGCCGGCAAGCGCCGTGGTGCCGCTCGCCGAGAAACTCGGCCTCGTCCGCCTTGTCGATGCGCGGGTGCTGGAGCTCACGATGGCCGAGCTCATCGCAGCGCCCGACCTCCGGCTGTCGGTCAATGTCTCGCCGGCGACCACCATGGACCTCACCTGGCTGCGCGCGCTGGAGGCCTATCAGCGGACCCATCCGGGCGCGATCGAGCGGCTCATGGTGGAGATCACCGAGACCTCGGCCATCGCCGATGTCGAGGATACGCGCCGCTTCGTGGCGCGGGTGCAGAGCCTCGGCTGCCGTGTCGCCATCGACGATTTCGGTGCCGGCCACACCTCGTTCCGCAACCTCCGCAAGCTCGGCATCGATTGCGTGAAGATCGACGGCGCCTTCGTCGCAAGTTTCCAGTCGAGTGCCGACGATCGCCACTTCGTCCAGACGCTGCTGGATCTCGCGCGCCACATGCAGCTGACGACCATCGCCGAATGGGTGCCCAACGAGCAGGTCGCCCAGGTGCTGGCCGATCTCGGCTGCCACTATCTCCAGGGCGACCATACGGGCCCCGCCAGCGAGGATCGTCCCTGGGTCCCCGTGGCGCCGGCCCTGGCGAAGAGCGCCTGAGCCGGCTTCAGGCCGCGCTCACTTGCGCGAGAGGCTGTCGATCTTCTTCTGCATCGCCGCGAGCTGGCTCTTCAGCTCATCGAGATCGCCGGCGGCGGGCGCCGCTACCGGAGCCGGAACGGGATTCTCGCCGGCCGGCTTGGCATCGGTGACAGGCTCGCCATCCTCGCGCCGGGCGAAGGGCGAGAACATGGCGAAGGCCTTCTCGAACAGATCCATGTTGCGGCGGATATGCTGCTCGAAGGGGGCCACCAGCGGATTGACCCCGAGGGCCGAGGAGAGCTGATTGCGCAGCTTGTCCTGTTCGCGCGACAGCGTGTCGATGGACAGCTCCAGATAGCGCGGCACGAGCAGCTGCATGGAATCGCCATAGAAGCGGATCAGCTGGCGCAGGAACGAGACCGGCAGGAGGTTCTGCCCGTCCTTGTTCTCCTGCTCGAAGATGATCTGGGTCAGGACGGAACGGGTGATGTCGTCCCCCGTCTTGGCGTCATAGACGAGGAAGTCGTCGCCCGCCTTCACCATCGACGCGAGATCCTCCAGCGTCACGTAGGTGGAGGTCCCCGTGTTGTAGAGCCGGCGGTTCGCATATTTCTTGATGGTGACCGGATCTTTCTTGGCCATCGTTCCCCCTGGTCCCTTTCGGCGCCGTCTCCCCGCGACGCCATGAGACTGTCACGATAGGGGCATTTTGCAACTGCTGCCAAGCTTTTGTGCAATGCCGCTCCGCGTCTCGTCGCGGAAGCCTGCCGCATCAGCAAATGGGCGCGGTTGACAGGTGATCCCTGCCCCGCACAAGGTCAACCCCGACCCGGCCGGGCGAGGATCCGGCGCCATCCACCAGGAGGAATTCCATGTCCGAGGACGTCGTCATCGTCGGTGCCGCCCGTACGCCGGTCGGTTCGTTCAACGGGGCCCTGGCGTCTCTGCCGGCCCACGACCTCGGCGCCATCGCCATCAAGGAGGCGCTGTCGCGCGCCAAGGTCGATCCCGCTGACGTCGACGAGGTGGTGTTCGGCCAGATTCTCACGGCCGGTCAGGGCCAGAACGCCGCCCGCCAGGCAGCGATGAAGGCCGGCATCCCGGCCGAGAAGACCGCCTGGGCACTCAACCAGCTCTGCGGCTCGGGCCTGCGCACGGTGGCGGTCGGCATGCAGCAGATCGCCAATGGCGACGCCAAGATCATCGTCGCCGGCGGCCAGGAGAGCATGAGCCAGGCGCCGCACGTTGCACACCTGCGCAACGGTACCAAGATGGGCTCGCTCGAGATGGTCGACACCATGCTCAAGGACGGCCTGATCGACGCCTTCCACGGCTATCACATGGGCATCACCGCCGAGAACGTCGCGGAGAAGTGGCAGATCACCAAGGACGAGCAGGACCAGTTTGCCGTCGCCTCCCAGAACAAGGCCGAGGCCGCGAAGAAGGCCGGCCGGTTCAAGGACGAGATCGTCCCGGTGACGATCAGCACCCGCAAGGGCGACATCGTCGTGGACACCGACGAGTATATCCGCGATGGCGCGACCGTGGACGCCATGGGCAAGCTGAAGCCGGCCTTCAAGAAGGACGGCACGGTGACCGCCGGCAACGCCTCGGGCATCAATGACGGCGCCGCCGCCATCGTCCTGATGACGCGCTCGGAGGCGGAAAAGCGTGGCCTGAAGCCGCTCGCCACCATCCGCTCCTGGGCGACGGCCGGCGTCGATCCGGCGATCATGGGCACCGGCCCGATCCCGGCCTCGCGCAAGGCGCTGGAGAAGGCCGGCTGGTCGCCGAAGGACCTCGACCTGATCGAGGCCAACGAGGCCTTCGCCGCCCAGGCCATCGCGGTCAACAAGGACATGGGCTGGGATACGTCCAAGGTGAACGTCAATGGCGGCGCCATCGCCATCGGCCACCCGATCGGCGCCTCGGGCGCCCGCGTCCTCGTCACCCTGCTGCACGAAATGCAGAAGCGCGATGCCAAGAAGGGCCTCGCCACGCTCTGCATCGGTGGAGGCATGGGCGTCGCCATGTGCGTCGAGCGCTGAACGGACGTCCGGCCCATCTCTTGCCGGGCGCCGGGAACGGCGCATGGCGATACGCGCTTCGCCGGGAATGGCCGACATTCCCGGCGGGGGCTTCATCTCCCCCGCGATGAAGTGATGGTACAACCCGGCACACAAGATGCCGGGACACGAGAATCGTTTATCCAAGGGAACGCAGAGCGAGGAGTTTGAACATGGCGAGGGTGGCGTTGGTCACGGGAGGCACGCGCGGCATCGGTGCCGCCATTTCCCGGGCCCTGAAGGATGCCGGCTACAAGGTGGCGGCGAATTATGCCGGCAACGACGAGGCGGCGGCTAAGTTCAAGGGCGAGACGGGCATTCCGGTCTTCAAGTGGTCGGTCGCCGACCACGAGGCCTGCGCCGCCGGCATCCGCCAGGTCGAGGCCGAACTTGGGCCGGTGGACGTGCTTGTGAACAATGCGGGCATCACCCGCGACGGCATGTTCCACAAGATGACGCTGCAGCAGTGGCGCGAGGTCATCGACACCAATCTCACCGGCGTCTTCAACATGACCCATCCGGTCTGGAACGGCATGCGCGACCGCAAGTTCGGCCGCGTCATCACCATCTCCTCGATCAACGGGCAGAAGGGCCAGGCCGGGCAGGTGAACTACTCAGCGGCCAAGGCCGGCGACATCGGCTTCACCAAGGCTCTCGCCCAGGAAGGCGCGCGGGCCGGCATCACGGTCAACGTCATCTGCCCCGGCTATATCGGCACGGAAATGGTCGCGGCGATCGATCCCGAGGTGCTCAAGACCCGCATCCTGCCGCAGATCCCGGTCGGCCGCCTCGGCGAGCCGGAGGAGATCGCCCGCGCCGTGGTCTTTCTCGCCTCCGAGGAAGCCGGCTTCATCACGGGCTCGACCCTGACCGTCAACGGCGGCCAGTACTTCACCTGAGATGGCCCGGAAGCCGCCGTGCCAGGCGCGGCGGCTTCGCCTCAGTTAAAGGCGCTGGCGATCCTGGCGTAGAGGTTGTTCTGCACGCTGTCGCCCAGCGCGTAGACGATCAGGATAATGACACCGGCAATCCCGCTGGCCACCAGCGCATATTCGATGGCAGTGGCGCCGGAACGGTCCGACGCGAAACGGCGCGCCTGCTCGGTCATGCGGCGAAGGGTGCGAGCCATCCTGGCCTCTCCTGTCAGTCGCGTGCCTCACCCAAGAGTTCGGTGAGGAAGGGGATCAGCGGTTCGTCGGCCGCCGGCATCGGGTAGTCCCTGAGCCTGCCCGGCTTGACCCAGGCGAGCTGCTGGCCCTCAAGGCTCTGGACGGTCCCCTCCCAGCGCCGGCAGACCCACAGCGGCATGAACAGCTGGAAGGTCTCGTAGCGGTGGCTGGCGAAGGTCAGCGGCGCGAGGCAGGGTTCTTCGACACGGATGCCGAGCTCCTCGCGCAGCTCGCGGATCAGCGTCTCTTCCGGCCTCTCGCCCGGCTCGACCTTGCCGCCGGGAAATTCCCAGAGCCCTGCCATCGGCTTGCCTTCGGGCCTTTGCGCCAGCAGGACCCGGCCATCCGGATCGACGAGGGCGCAGGCGGCCACGAAGACGAGCTTCAACGACATGGCATTCCCGTTCTAACGGACAGAAGTTAACGCTTGCCGACGGCGATCCGTGAAACCGTGGGTCGCAATGCCACAGGTCAGGAGCGGTAATCGCCGTTGATGGCGACGTAGTCCTTGGTGAGATCACAGGTCATGACCCGCGCCGTGCCGCGGCCGAGGCCGAGATCGGCGGTGATGGTGATGACGTCCTTCTTCATCACCGCGCTCGCGGCGGCCTCGTCATAGGCCGGATCGCGCTCGCCGTCGCGAGCGACGCGAATGTCGCCGAAGAAGATCGACAGGCGATCGCGCTCGGCCGGTTCGCCGGCCTTGCCAACGGCCATGACCACGCGGCCCCAGTTGGCGTCCTCGCCGGCAACCGCCGTCTTCACCAGCGGCGAATCGGCGATGGATTTGGCGACGCGGAAGGCGGAGGCCGCCGAGACCGCGCCCTTCACGACGACATGGACCAGCTTGCGGGCGCCCTCGCCGTCGCGGGCGACCTGTTCGGCGAGATCGGCGAGCACGGCTTGAAGCGCCTTGCGGAAGGCGGCGAGGCGGCGGTCGCCCGCCTCGGTGATGCGGGGGGCGCCGCGCTTTTCGGCCGCGCCGGTGGCGAACAGCATCAGCGTGTCGGAGGTGGAGGTGTCGCTGTCGACGGTGACGGTGTTGAAGGTGGTCTTCACGCCCTTCGACAGCAGCGCCTGCAGGGCCGGGGCCGCGATGGGGGCGTCGGTGAAGACGAAGGACAACATGGTCGCCATGTCGGGGGCGATCATGCCGGCGCCCTTGGCCATGCCGTTGATGGTCACGGTCACACCACCGATCGTGGCGGTGGCGGTCGCCACCTTGGGGAAGGTGTCGGTGGTCATGATCGCCTTGGCGGCATCGAGCCAGCCCTCGGACTTGCCGGCGGCGAAGGTCTTGTCGAGAACAGCGTCATACTTGGTGGCGTCGAGGGGCTCGCCGATCACGCCGGTGGAGGCGAGGAAGACCTCGGACTGCTTGCAGCCAGCCGCCTTGGCGGCGATCTTCGCCGTCAGCGCCACGGCCTCGCGGCCCTTCTTGCCGGTGAAGGCATTGGCATTGCCGGAATTGACGACGAGAGCCCGGGCCTGGCCACCGGCCAGGTTCGCACGGCACCAGTCGACCGGTGCGGAGGGGCACTTGGACCGGGTGAAGACGCCGGCCACCGTCGTGCCCTTGGCGAGGCCCACGGCGAGGACATCGGTGCGCCCCTTGTAGCGGATACCGGCTTCGGCGGTGGCGAGGGTGACGCCGTCAATCGGCGGCAGGACCGGCACCGTCTTCGGCGCAAGGGGAGAGACGGGGGGCACGAACTTGGCCATGGCGGTTCCTCGGGGCTGCCGTTCTCTAGGCGTCGGCGGACGGCCAGCCCTTAGCCCAACGGCGCAACGGCGAAAAGACGCCATGCATGCATGGAGGTCCGGCCGATCAGGCGGCCGCGGAGTCCTCGCTGGGGAGCAGGGGCGGCGAGCCCTGCCGCAAACCGAAGCGGGCGAAAAGCGCCGGCAGGTCCTCCACCGGTGCCGGGCGTCCGAACAGATAACCCTGGGCCTGATCACAGCCCTCGGCCTGCAGAAGCGCGAGTTGCTCCTTGGTCTCCACGCCTTCGGCGGTGCTGGTGATGCCGAGACTGCCGCAGAGCCCCGTGACGGCCCGCACGATGGCGCCGCTCTCGCGGGCCGAAGCGAGGTCCTGGACGAACGAGCGATCGATCTTGACCTTGTCGAAGGGGAAGGTGCGCAGATAGCCGAGCGACGAATAGCCGGTGCCGAAATCGTCCATCGCGATGCAGCAGCCCAAGGACTTGAGGCGCAGCATCATGCTCATGGCCCCCTCGACGTCGGCCATCAGCGCGTTCTCGGTGATCTCCAGTTCAAGCAGGTTCGGCGCCAGGCCGGAAAGGCTTAGCGCCCGTTCCACGGCCAGCGGGAAATCACGGTCGGCAAGCTGCTTCGGCGAGACGTTGACGGCCACCTTGAGGCCATTTCCCCAGCGCGCCGCGTCCTCGCAGGCGCGCTCGAGCACCCAACGGCCGATCGGCACGATGAGACCGGTCTCCTCGGCCATCGGGATGAAATCCGCCGGCGAGACCATCCCACGTTCGGGGTGGCGCCAGCGCAGCAGGGCCTCGAAACCGACCAGCGCTCCCGAGGCGACGGCAACGATCGGCTGGTGGTTGAGCAGGAACTGCCCGTCTGCCAGGGCGCGGCGAAGGTCGCGCTCGAGGCGGTGACGCTCCTTCATCCGGGCGTCCATGGCCGGCTCGAAGAAGCAGAAGCGATCGCGGCCATCTTCCTTGGCGCGATCCAGTGCGAGGTCGGCATTCTTCAACGACTCCTCGGCTCCGGCCTCGTCGAGAAGCGCGATGCCGACACTGGCGGTCAAGGTCACGGTATGGGCGGCGGCCACCTCGATGGGTTCGGCCACGGCTGCCATGAGCCGCTCGGCGAGAAGGGAGGCGGCGAGCGGCTGGATACCGTCGGACTGAATGATCGCGAACTCATCGCCACCGAGACGGACCACGACATCGGCCTGCGCAACAGCCCCCTGGAGACGGCTGGCCACGGCCACAAGGACGGCGTCACCGGCGGAATGCCCGAGGGTGTCGTTCACCGCCTTGAAGCGGTCGAGCCCGATGCAAAGAACTGCAGCGCCCTTGCGCCCCTGGGCGCAGAGGGCCGCGAGGCGCTCGCGGAAGAAGGCGCGGTTGGCAAGACCGGTGAGGGCATCGTGGCTGGCCATGTGGACGACCTGCGCCTCAGCGGCCCGGAAGGCGTCGATGTCCTCAAGCAGACCGACCCACTCGAATCCCTCGCCGGTGGCGGCCGGGACTTTGGTCCCGCGGGCCCGGATCCACAGCCAGCTCCCGTTGGCGACACGGATCCGGTACTCGGCCTCATACGTGTCACCTTCGGTGATGGCCTGCCCCCAGACGCGCTTCACCATCGCCACGTCATCGGGGTGGACGCTGGCCAGCCAATTGTCCTTGGTGGGCGATTCGCTCCCGGTGAGTTCCTTCCAGCCGGTGATGGCAAACTGTCCATCGGCGCTGAGGCGCCAGAAGACGAGAGCGCCGGTGGTGGCAAGGAGATGCTGGCGACGTTCGCTCTCGGCGACGGAGCGTGCGGCCTCCGCCGCGGCCACGGCCCTGTCCCGCAGGGCAGCTTCAGACCGCTCCAGGGAGACGCGCAAGGCCTCGAATTCCGCGATATCAGAGCGCTCGGCGGTGCTGAGGGGCGGGCGCTCCTCCCCTGTCGCGATAAGGCGCGCGCGCGCCGCGATAGCCTTGACCGGCCGCAAGATCTTGCGGCCGAGCCAGGCCGCAGCCAGCAGCGCCATCGCGATGGCCGCAAGGGCAATCAGGCCCAGATTGATCAGGTGACCCGTTGCCCGCGCCTGGAAGGCGGCGAGCGGTTCGCCGACTGTCACGACCCACTCGGTCGTCTCCCGCAGCCGCTGGAACCCGAAGACATGGGGTACGCCTTCGATCGTCGTGGTGCGGAATGTGCCGCTGTCGAGACCCAGACGCCTACCCGCGCTCCAGCTGGGGGCCCTCACGCCGACGCTACCATCGGGGTCTATGCTCCGGGCGACGAACCGTCCCTGCGAATCCGTGACCGCGACCACGAGCGAGCTGGAAACTCCCTTGCCCCGTCGGATCAGCTGGACGAGCCGGCTGGGGGGCACCACGAGTGCGATGAGACGCGTCTCCTCGTCGGTTCGGGCGATGGCCACGGCGATGGCGATGTGCGGCGCGTTGGTGGACGGATCGACGAACAGGTCCGACACGGCGGGGCGTGCGCTCAGGACCGCCTGCCGCAGGACCGGAAGAGGCACACCCTGGGGGGAAAGGCCGTCACCTTCAGGCACGCGGCCGGTGGAGAAGACCTCCTCGATGAGCCGCCCACCGATCTGGCGTTCCGCCGCCAAAGCCCAGGGGTCGATGACGCCCGTCGCGGTGTGGTGTGGGACGACTGCGAGAGTATCGAGCAAGGTGATGCCACCCTTGAGCTCGGCCTCGACAACACGCGCCAGCGTCCGCGCGGTATCCACGAGACGAAGGGATTGCGCGGCCTCGAAGCCACGCGCCGCCTGAACGACGGCAATCGCGGCCGCGACCAGCGTCGGAACAAGTGCGAGAAGGACAAGACCGGCCAGATACCAGTTCAGGCCCCGTCCCGGCCTTGCCATTGCTTCGTCTTGAACACGGTGTCCTATCATCACGTCACAGCGATAACCTAGGGGAATGTTCGCACCTAGGCGTTACCAAAGCACAAACAATTTCACATGATTTCGCACATAAGGCACGTAAATTTGGACAGATTTTCGTGATCGCTGCGACGTTTCACGTTCTGGGGAACGGTCACGTCCCCGGCCTACCTTACGGAGCTTTCATGGGTGAGGTCTCCGGGATCGTGCTATGAGGCGGCATGAGCCTCATGGAAGCCATCCGCGAAGCCCTGTCCGCGCTGCGCGCCCACAAGCTGCGATCCGCCCTCACGATGCTGGGCATGGTGATTGGCGTCGCCGCTGTCATCGCCATGGTCGCCATCGGCGGCGGGGCACGGGAACGCGTGCTGTCCCAGGTGAAGTCGCTCGGCGCCAACCTGTTCATCGTGCTGCCGGGCAATGTCACCCAGGGCGGCGTCCGCCTCGGCCTCGGCGCCTCATCGTCGCTGACCGAGGATGATGCCCGCGCCATCGAGGCCGAGATTCCGGCGGTACAGGTCACGGCCCCCAACAGCCGCACCCGGACCCAGGTCGTCGCTGGCGGCAACAACTGGTTCACGGAAGTGGTCGGCGTCGACCTCGGCTGGTTCGAGGCGCGCGAATGGACGATTTCGTCGGGCCGCCTGTTCGAGCCGGAGGAGACAGCGCGCGGCGGACAGGTGGTGATCCTCGGCCAGACGGTCGCGCGCAACCTGTTCGGCGAGGGCGTCGATCCGATCGGCGAGACGGTGCGCATCCGCGCCGTGCCCTTCACCGTCATCGGCGTCATGGAGACCAAGGGCCAGTCGATGATGGGCCAGGACCAGGACGACACCAGCTTCGTGCCGCTGCCGACCCTGCGCCAGCGCCTCGTCGGCGTGAACCGCGCCAATGCCCGCGCCGTCGGCGTCATCCACGTCAAGGTGCGCGAGGGCGAGAGCATGACCCAGGCCGAGGACGACATGCGCCAACTCCTGCGCCAGCGTCATCGCCTCCAGCCCGGCCAGGAAGACGACTTCCAGATCCGCAACCTCACCGAGATCGCCAACACGGCGGCGGGGGCCGCCACGACCCTGTCGCTGCTGCTGGCCGCTGTCGCCGCCATCTCGCTGGCGGTCGGCGGCATCGGCATCATGAACATCATGCTGGTGAGCGTGACCGAACGGACCCGCGAGATCGGCCTGCGCCTCGCGGTCGGCGCCCGGCGGCGCGACGTCATGCGGCAGTTCCTCATCGAGGCGACGGCGCTCGCCGCCATCGGCGGCGTGGTCGGCATCATCGCCGGGCTCGGGGCGGCGCTCGGGGTCTCCGCCCGCTTCGGCTGGCCGCTGCTGGTCGAGCCGCAGTCGATCATTGGCGCGGTGCTGTTCTCCGGCCTCGTCGGCGTCTTCTTCGGCTGGTATCCGGCCCGGCGCGCGAGCCGGCTGGACCCGATCACAGCGCTGCGGACGGTCTGACGGACGATCAGAAGATGCGCCCGCGCGCCCGCCAGATGGCGGCGTTGAGTTCGCCGCCGAGGACGAAGATCGCCGCGGAGTAATAGAGGAAGACCAGCGCCACCATGACCGAGGCGAGGCCGGCATAGGTGTTGACGTAGTTCTGGGCGAAATGAGCGAGGTAGGAGCCGAAGATCGTGCCGCCGAGCAGCCAGAGCACGAGCGTCGCGACGATCCCGGGCAGGACATCGACAAAGCTACGGCGGCCCGCCGGCAACAGCAGGTGCACCACGGTGAGCGCGATGACGATGACCACCGAGGCGGCGGCGACGCGCAGGAACAACACCACCCAGCCGAAGGGCGCGAGCCAGGGGACGATGCGGACGGCCGTCGCCCAGATCAGCGGACCGAGCACGACCAGCACGGCGGTGACGAGCAGCGCGACCGCACCGATCAGCACATAGGCGATGGATTCGAGGCGGCAGAGATACCACCAGCGCGTCTCGCGCACCTCATAGGCGCGGTTGAGGCCCGCCCGCAGCGCCTCGACGCCGTTGGAGGCGAAGTAGACGGCGAGCAGGGCGCCGATGGTGAGGAGATCGGTGCGGGTCGTGGTCAGAACCGTCTCGATCTCGCGGGCGATGGGTCGGGCGACGACCTCGGGCCAGGCCTCGAGCAGGATGCGGGTCACCTCGTCGCTGTAGGGCCGCGCGCCGGCAAAGCTTGCCAGCGCCGTCACCAGGATCAGGAAGGGAAACAGCGACATCAGCCCGTTGAGGGCGATGTGGCTGGAAATGGCCCAGCCGTCATCCTCGAGGAAGTGCTCGAAGGCTTCCCACGCCACCCGGAATGGCATCAACATCGGTCATCCTTTCGTCGCGGGACATTTGGCACAGAATTGGCCGTGCACAAGAGCGCGCAATTGACGCTCGTTACCGCGGGTCCCATATGCCGGCGATGACACCGCAGCATTTCGACCAGCAACTCCTCGGGCGCCGCCGGGTTCGCGCCGCATCGGGGGAGCCGGCGGACTTTTTGTTGCGGCGCGTCGCGGAGGATCTCGCCGACCGCCTGACTCTGGTGCAGCGTCAGTTCTCCGCCATCGCTGATCTCGCCACGCCGACCGACGCGCTGCGGGAAGCGCTCGCCGCCCGCGGCCTTGCGCCTGTCGTCGCAACGGAAGCCGTGGAGACGCTGGCGCATCGCCGCGCGACGCCTGTCGTGGTCGCGGCGCCGGACATGCTGCCCTTTAGCGACGCGAGCCGCGACCTCGTCGTCTCCGCCCTCGGCCTGCAATTCGTCGACGACCTGCCGGGCGCCTTCGTGCAGGTGCGACGCGCCCTGAAGCCCGACGGACTGTTCCTTGCCGCGATGGCCGGAGGCGACACGCTCACCGAGCTGCGGCAGGCCTTCGCCGAGGCCGAGAGCGAGGTGGACGGGGGCCTGTCGCCCCGCGTCGCGCCTTTCGCCGACGTGCGCGACATCGGCGCGCTGTTGCAGCGGGCGGGCTTTGCGCTGCCCGTCACCGACACGGACCGCGTCGTCGTGCGCTACGGCGATGTCTTCGCGTTGATGCGCGACCTGCGGGCCATGGGGGCGACCAATCCGCTGCGCGATCGCCGCCGGGTGCCCTTGCGCCGCCGCACATTGCTGCGCATGGCGGAGATCTACCACGACCGCTTCGCCGATCCGGACGGGCGCATCCGCGCCACCTTCCAGATCATCACCCTGTCCGGCTGGGCGCCGCACGAGAGCCAGCAGAAGCCGCTGAAGCCCGGCTCGGCCAAGGCCCGCCTCGCCGACGCCTTGAAGGCCATCGAGATACCCGCCGGGGAGAAGCCGGGCGGCTGACCGTCCTGCGCAAGGCGGGCTCGACAGGCCCCGCGCCACCGCCCTAGTCTCCCGTTCCCTCTTCATTCCCGACCGAAGGCCCGCCTCCCATGGACATGACCGGCACGCAGCGCATCGAGGCCCCGCGCGAAGTGGTGTGGGCCGCGCTCAATGATCCCGACGTGCTGCGCCAGTGCATTCCCGGCTGCGAGAGCATGGAGCGCATCGGCGACAACGGCTTCTCGGCCAAGGCGGTGCTGAAGATCGGCCCGGTCAAGGCGAGCTTCACCGGACAGGTGACGCTCTCCGACATCGACCCGCCCAACGGCTATACCATTTCCGGCGAGGGCAATGGCGGCGTCGCCGGCATGGCCAAGGGCGGCGCGACAGTGAAGCTCACCGAGGAGAGCGAGGGCGTGACCCTGCTCACCTACGACGTGAAGAGCCAGATTTCCGGCAAGATTGCCCAGCTTGGCTCCCGCCTCATCGACGCCACGGCCAAGAAGCTCGCCGGCGAGTTCTTCGAGAGTTTCTCGAAGGTCGTGGCCCCGCCGGCCGAGGGCGAAGAGATGCCCGAGGCGAAGAAGAAGTGGTGGCAGTTCGGGAAGAAGTGAGGGAGCCCGTCGGGGTCGCGAGGTATCCCCTCGGGAACCTCTGACCGTCATTCCCGGGTAAGGCGGCGACGTTAGCGGCCCCCACCTCTCCCCGGCGGGGAGAGGTCGACGAGCGCAGCGAGGCGGGAGAGGGGAGAGACCTCTCTGGAACGCACCAGCCCCCTCTCCCGGCCTTCGGCCGACCTCTCCCCGCCGGGGAGAGGTGAGGTGGTGCCCTCGTCAATTACGCTCGCGAACCTCATCCGTCATGCCCGGGCTTGTCCCGGGCATCCACGAACTCTCTGCATCGTACGGTGTTCAAGTCGTGGATGGCCGGGACAAGCCCGGCCATGACGCGGAGAGGGTTGCGGGCGCCCGGTACAGGCAGGGCGCTCCCGCATGACAAGCGAAGACCCGCCGCCTCACTCCGCCCGCTTCTCGATCGCCTCCATGTCGGCATCCGACAGACCGAAATGGTGGCCGATCTCGTGGACGAGGACATGGGTGACGACGTCGCCCAGCGTTTCGTCATGCTCGGCCCAGTAGTCGAGGATGGGGCGGCGGTAGAGCCAGATCATGTTGGGCATGGCGCCGGAATGCTGCACCGACTGGAACGGCATGCCCGTGCCCTGGAACAGGCCGAGCAGGTCGAAGTCGGTCTCGGCTCCCATCTCCTGCAGAACCTCGTCGGTCGGGAAGTCCTCGACGCGGATGACGAGTCCCTTGCAGAGGGCGCGGAAATCCTCCGGCAGGCGCTCATAGGCCGCCGCGGCAATGGCCTCGAAGGCGTCGAGGTCGGGCGCCTTGAGCGCGCCAAGAGCTGCGTGATCCATCGTTCAGCGCCCGTAGGTGAGGTAGAGCCAGACAAGGCAGCCGATGGCGGCGACGACAGCGAGGATGCGACCGACGCGCTTGCCCCAGATCTCCGCGGGGTCATCGGATTCGCCCCTGGCCGTGAAGAAATCGCCGCTGCGCTGGAGCGCAGATTCCATCATCGGCGCGGAGTCGCGGTCGGCGCGATCGAGGATGCGGCGGGCTTCGTCCTGCCGGCGGGCATCCGGTGAACGGTCATCGGGCTGGCTCATGGGCCGGAGCCTAGCCCATCGCGGGGTGGCGGGTCATCCCGCCTCAAGGTCGCGGCGGTCGGCGCGCTCGCCGAAAGGGTTTGGTGACCATGATCGGCCATGATGCCGCCAAGACCGGATTTGTGCCTCGTCCCGGAGTTTGCGTGATGGTCCGCCGCCTTCCCCGCCTTTGTCTCGCCAGCCTTGCGATGGCGCTCTTGCTCCCCGCCGCTCCGGCCGCCGCCACGCCCTTCTGGGCCGGCTGGTTCGGCCAGGACCGCCCTGTCGTCTACCGGCCGATCGTGACGCCCAAGACCTATTACTTCGCGCCCGCCGGAACGGCCGAGGTACTGCCGCATCCCCACCATCGCCACAACCATCCGCACCGGCACGGGCACCCGCACCGGCCGCATCGCTGACCGGGCCTCAAGCTTCATCCAGCCCGACAATGGCGCGGGCGAAGTCGCGCGCCGCGAAGGGCTCGAGGTCATCAATGCCCTCGCCAACGCCGATGAAGTGAACGGGAAGGCCAGTCTTCGCCGCGACCGCGACGAGGATGCCGCCGCGGGCCGTGCCGTCGAGCTTGGTCATGACGATGCCGGTGACGCCGGCCGTGCGGCCAAAGGCCTCGACCTGGGTCAGGGCGTTCTGGCCGGTCGTCGCATCGAGGACGAGCAGCACGGCATGGGGCGCTGCGGCATCGACCTTGCGGATGACGCGCACCACCTTCTCCAGCTCGGCCATCAGCTCCGCCTTGTTCTGCAGGCGCCCGGCCGTGTCGAGGATGACCACGTCGGTCCCGGACTCCTGTGCCTGCTTCACCGTGTCGAAGGCGAGGCCGGCGGCATCAGACCCTTGCGGCCGCGTGACGACCGGGACGCCGGTCCGCTCGCCCCAGACCTTGAGCTGCTCGATGGCTGCGGCGCGGAACGTGTCGCCGGCGCCCAGCATGACCGATCGGCCCTCGGCGCGGAACTTGGCGGCGAGCTTGCCGATCGTGGTGGTCTTGCCGGCGCCGTTGACGCCGACGACCATGACGACGAAGGGTTTCGCGCCGTCGACCTCCAGCGGCTTGGCCACCGGCGCCAGAACGGCCTCGATCTCGGCGGCGAGCACGGCCCTCACCTCGTCCGGGGAAATGTCCTTGCCGAAGCGGCCCTTGGAAAGAGCGCCGGCGATGCGGCCCGCCGTCTCGACGCCGAGATCGGCCTGGATGAGCAGGTCCTCCAGTTCCTCCAGCGTGTCGCCGTCGAGCTTGCGCTTGGTGAAGAGGTCGGTGACCCCAGTGCCGAGCTTCGAGGAGGTGCGCGACAGGCCCTCGGTGAGGCGGCGCCACCAGCTCTTGCGCTCAGCCGGAGCGACAGTCTCCGGTACTGCCGGGGACGGCGCGCTCTCCTGACCGAACAGCCGCTGGAAGAAGCCGGGACGCTTCGGTTCGTCGGGCTTCGTCGGATCGGACATGATGGGGCGGCTTTCTGCAGGGCGGGCGGCGTGGCCCACCGCATTTAGGCCGCCGGGCGGGCGCTGGCTAGGGCTCGCACGACTGGCGGGCTGTGACATGGACCCCTATGGAAGGGACATGACGTCCGGAAGAGACATGAGTTCGGCCTCGCCCCATCCCGTGCCCGATGATCCGCTCGGGCTCATCCCGCGTCTGCTCCACCGCGACGCCAGCGTGCTGATCCTGAACAAGCCAGCTGGCCTGCCGGTCCACAAGGGTCCGGGCGGCGGGGTGACGCTATCGGACCAGCTCGACGTCCTTCGCTTCGGACTGCCGCGCGCGCCGGAACTGGCCCACAGGCTCGACAAGGATACGGCGGGCTGCCTCGTCCTCGGTCGCCACCGGCGGGCGCTTGAGCGGCTTGGGCAGATGTTCAAGCGCGGCGAGGTGACCAAGACCTACTGGGCCGTGGTCGAGGGCGGCCCCACGGAGGAGGCCGGCGAGATCGCCATGGCGATGAGCCCCCGCGATCCGAAGCGGGGGTGGTGGATGAAGGCCGATCCGAAGGGCCAGCCGGCGCTGACGCGGTTCCGGGTGCTCGGCCGTGGCGAGCGCCTGGCCTGGCTGGCGCTGGAGCCGGTGACCGGCCGCACCCACCAGCTGCGCCTGCATTGCGCCGAGAGCGGCTTCCCCATCCTCGGGGACACGATCTACGGCTCTGCCCCGCGCCACAACGGACCGGGCTTGCATCTTCTCGCCCGCTCGGTCGTACTGCCGTTTGATCCAAAGCGGCCCGCGATCACCGCCGAGGCCCCACCACCCCCCGCCATGACACAGGCGCTGGTCTGCTGCGGCTGGGCCGGATAGACGCATTTTTCAAAAAGTCCGGCCGCGCGCCTTTACGCTTGATTTCCGCTACGTCAACAGTGCATCGGACGAGCGGCGGGCTTGGCGCTAGATCGCTCAGCCGCGATAGTGGGGAAAAGGGGAGCACGCGATGGCAGCCCATTACGACAAGCGCGAAACGCGCGACGAGGCCGCTCGCGAGAAGGACCTGATGAAGCGGCTGCCGCAGGTCCTCACCGCCGTGGTGAAGATGCCGGCCTGGCGGCGCCACCTCGGCAAGATCGACCCCAGGTCGATCACCTCGCGCGCCGCGCTGGCGCACCTGCCCATTCAGCGGAAGTCGGAACTGCCGGGACTCCAGAAGGCAGCCCTGCCCTTCGGCGGCTTCGTGCCGGGGAAGCCCAGCGCCTTCGGCCGGCTGTTCATGTCGCCGGGACCCATCTTCGAGCCCGAGGCCATCGGCCAGGACGTCTGGCGCGTCGCGCGCGCCATGGCCGCCGCCGGCTTCAAGCGCGGCGACATCGTGCTCAACACGTTCTCCTATCACCTCACCCCCGGCGCCTGGTGTTTCGATTCCGGTGCGCGCGCCGTTGGCTGCGCCGTCATTCCGGCCGGCCCGGGCAACACGGATGCGCAGCTCGATCTGATCGAGGCCTATCGGCCGGGCGCCTATGCGGGCACGCCGGACTTCCTGAAGATCCTGCTGGACGCGGCCAAGGAGAAGGGGCGCGATGCCTCCTCCATCACGCGCGCGCTCGTGGGCGGCGCCGCCTTCCCGGCGAGCCTGCAGAAGGAGGTCGCGTCGCGCGGCGTCGATGCCTATCAGACCTATGCCATCGCTGAATGCGGCGTCATCGCCTACGAGACCGAGGCGCGCGAAGGCCTGGTGCTGAACGAGGACATCATCCTGGAAGTGGTGCGGCCCGGCACCGGCGATCCGGTCGCCCCAGGAGAGGTCGGCGAGGTGGTCATCACCGTGCTCGATCCGCACCATCCGCTCATCCGCTTCGCGGTCGGCGACCTGACTGCGATCCTGCCGGGCCAGTCGCCCTGCGGGCGCACCAATACCCGCATCAAGGGCTGGATGGGCCGCGCCGACCAGACCGCCAAGGTGAAGGGCATGTTCGTCCGGCCGGAACAGGTGGCCGAGGTGGTAAAGCGCCATTCCGAGATCGTTCGCGCCCGCCTCGTCATCAGCCGTGTCGACGAGACCGACGCCATGACGCTGAAGGTGGAGACGCGCACGCGGGCGGTGGAGTTCATCCATGCCGTGAGCGAAAGCGTCTCGGCGGTGATGAAGCTCAAGGGCGCGGTGGAGGCTGTGAAACCCGGCTCGCTGCCGAACGACGGCAAGGTCATCGAGGATACGCGGCCGGTCGGCTGAGGCGACCGCCCATCGCCGCCTCAGCGGAACATGGGGGCGTAGCGATCGCGATAGGCGATGACGAGCATCAGGCCGGTGACCACCAGGATCGCCGCCAGTGGCAGACCCTGCGGGTTCAGGAAGACGTGGAACAGCACGATCGTCGCCATGACGGGGGCGATGAGCGCGAGGCCGAAGGCCGGCGCGACGTTGAACAGCAGCGACAGGCCGCCGACGAGGTTCACCGTCTTGAGGAAGGGCCAGAAGAAGCCCGAGGCCTGCAGTCCCTGCTCGAACAGCATGCCGGCAGGCGAGACGGGCGGATGGATCAGGTGCTGGCCGGTGGCCATCGCCCAGAAGCCGTCGATGGCGCTGACGAGGAAGAGAAGCCCCAGAATGGTGCGGGGGGCATGGATGAAAAACAGGGCGGCCATCGAAACCTCGGATGCAATGCTGCGCGGTGCGCGGGAGGGGCGCTGTCTCTGCCCCCAAGGTTTCCCTTCCGCGTCACCACCGCCGCATCGGATGTTTCGTCAGGCCGCAGCCCTCAGACCCAGCCCTTCAGTTCGCGCTCGACGATGTCGGTGATGACGGTCATGCCGAGGTCGCTATCGTTGAGACAGGGGATGTAGGTGAACTTCTCGCCGCCATTCTCCTCGAAGATATGGCGGTTCTCGCCATCGAGTTCCTCGAGCGTCTCGAGGCAGTCGGCGGAGAAGGCCGGAGCGATGATGGCGAGCTTCTTCACGCCGCGCTTGGCAAGGTTCTCGACCGTCTCGTCGGTATAGGGCTTCAGCCACTCGTCCGGCCCGAAGCGCGACTGGAAGCTCATCACCATGCGCTCGGGCGAATAGCCGAGTTCCTCGCGCAGCAGGCGCCAGGTCTTGGCGCACTGGCAGTGATAGGGGTCGCCCTTCAGCAGATAGCTTTTCGGCATGCCGTGGAACGAGGTGACGATCACCTCCGGTTCGAAATCGAGGGTGGCAAGGTGGTTGCGCACCGACTGGGCCAGGGCCGCGATATAGGCCGGCTCGTCGTGATAGGGCGGGGCGATGCGGATGGTCGGCTGCCAGCGCATCTGCATCAGGGCGCGGAACAGGTGGTCATTGGCCGTCGCGGTCGTCGCGGCGGCGTATTGGGGATAGAGCGAGAAGGCGAGGATGCGGTCGCAGCCCTCGGCCATCAGCTTCTCCACGGCCGGCTTGATGGCGGGATTGCCGTAGCGCATGGCCCATTCGACATGGATATCCGGGCTGACCGAAGCGAGGTGGGCCGCGAGCTTCTCGGCCTGGTTCCGCGTGATGGTCTTGAGGAAGCTCTCGTCCTTCTCGGTGTTCCAGATCGTCGCGTAATCCTTGCCCTTCTTCTGGGGCCTCGTCTGCAGGATGATGAGGTTGAGGATCGGCCACCAGATGGCGCGCGGCGTCTCGATGACGCGACGGTCGGACAGGAACTCCTTCAGATAACGGCGCATCGACCAATAGTCGGTGCCGTCGGGCGTCCCGAGATTCATCAGGAGCACGCCGATCTTGCCGGCCTTTACGGGCACGTGGCCGGCGGGAAGTTTCATCTCGCGCATGGGATCTCGCGGCTGGGTGATCTCGCTGGGCGCGTGATACGCCCGAAACGGATGTGTGGGAAGCAGTTACGCCGCCGCGGGGCCGATGGATTTTGAAGTTTCAGGCACGGGCCCGGATGAGCGCCGTGCCGGCGAGGAGCAGGCCCGCCATGGCGCCGATCGTGCCGGCAGCGTTGAGGGCGAGAGCCGAGCCGACAGCGCGGGGCGCGAGAATGGCCGCGGCATAGCCGAACAGCACGGTGCCGAGCGCGATGGCGGCGGAGAGCGCCACCTGCGTCGACAGGCGCTGTGTCAGGAGCCGTGCGGTCGCCGCCGGGCAAACGATCATCGCGACCGCGAGAACGACGCCGACGGACTTGAAGGCGGCGGTGCAGGCGAGCGCCGTGGCGGTGAGGAGAGCGGCCTCCAGCAGGCCGACCGGCAGGCCGCTCGCGCGCGCGAAGACGGGATCGAAGGCGAGGAGGGCCAGTTCCTTGCGGAAGATCGCCAGGATGGCGACGACAAGCACCAGCACGAGCGCCAGTTCGAAGACCACCGGCGGCAGGGTCGCGACGGTCGCAAGCAGGCCACCATCGCCGCCCTCGGCCCCGACCCAGATCAGCCCTTCGAGATAGCCGGTGATGACGTGATGAACGTCAAAGCCGGTACGGGCGAGGCCCGACCATTCCAGCACCAGGACGCCGAAGGCGAAGAAGGTCGTAAAGACGACGCCGAGCGCGGTCCCCGGCTCGACCCGGCCGGCGCGCACGAGGAAGGCGACAAGGGCAGAAGCCGCAAAGGCGCTGGCGATGCCACCGATCAGCACGACGACGCTGCCGGCAACGCCCGCCAGCGCCACGGCGATGACCACACCGGGCACAATGGCATGGCTCAGCGCATCAGCCGCCATGGCGCGGCGGGTCAGCACCAGCAGGTTGCCAACCAGGGCGCAAGCCAGCGCCGACAGGCCGGCGGCAAGAAGCGGCACGAAATCGATGGTCCAGAACTCGCTCATGCCGCGCCCCCCGCGAGCAGACCGCGGGCGCGGCCAAAAAAGAGGCTGACGGTAAAGAACAGCGCCGCGACAAGGACGATGGCGGGACCGGTCGGCGTGTCGGTCAGGATGGCCGAGAGCGCCGCGCCGGCAAGCGCGGAGGCCGAGCCGATGGCGGCAGCGAGCACCACGACAACCCCGGCCCGGTCGCTCCAGAAGCGGGCGGCGGCCGGCGGGATGACGACGAGGGCGACGGCCAGGACGAAGCCGGCGATGGGCAGGGCCGCCACCACGACGCTGGCGCAGAGGAGCGCCACGAGCGCATCGAGCCGGGCGACGGGCAGACCGATGGTCGCGGCGAAATCCGGATCGAAGGCGACAGTGGAGAGCTCCTTGAGCACGAGCCCGATGACGGCGAGGACGAGGACGGCAAGGCCACCCATCAGCCAGGCTTCTCCGGGCAGCATGCCCGCCGCCGATCCGAAGAGAAGCTGCTCGAGGCCGGCCTGACTGCCGACGGAGAGCGTCTGAACCACCGACATGAGCGCCAGACCGAGGCCGAAACCACAGGCCAGCACAGCCGCCGTGGCGGTGTCGTGGCCGATGCGCGGGCGGCGTGCCAGCCACTCGATGGCGGCGAGGGAGAGGATGGCGGCAATCGCCGCGCCGCCCATGAGCCAGGCGGCCTCGCGCGGCGCGCGGCCGAGCAGGGCGGCGAGGAGAAAGGCTCCAGCAATGCCGGGCAAGGTGCCGTGGGCGACGGCATCGGAGACGAGCGCCTTGCGGCGGAGCATGGCGAAAGTGCCGGCGGCTCCCGCCGCGCAACCGAGCGCCGCGACGCCGACCATCACGACGACGGTGTTGAAGCCGAGGCCCGCCAGGAGATTCATGACCGGGCGGCCAGCGGCACGCCGTAGGCGCGCGCCAGGATCTCCGGGGTGAAAGCGCTCGCAACCGAACCGGCTGCGATGATCTTCCGGTTGAGCACGAGAACGTCGGAGAAGCGCTCCGCGACCGTGCCGAGGTCGTGGTGGACGCAGACGACGAGGCGGCCTTCGCGATCCAGCGCGTCGAAGACATCGAGGATGATGCTTTCGGACGCTGCGTCGACGCCGGCCAGCGGTTCGTCGAGGAAGAGGATGCGGGCGTCGCGAGCCAGGCCACGGGCGAGGAAGACGCGCTGCTGCTGGCCGCCCGACATCTGGCCGATCTGGCGGGAGGCGAGGTCGGCGAGGCCAACGCGGTCCAGCAGCGCCATGGCGCGGTCGCGGCGGGCGCGACCATAGCCGCGCAGCCAGCCAGCTTCGCGCACCATGCCCTGGAGAACGACATCGAGGGCGGTCGCTGGGAAATCCCAGTCCACCGAGGCGCGTTGCGGCACATAGGCCGTGGTTTCGCGCCGCTCCGCGACGGGGCGGCCGCCGATCGTGGCGCGGCCGGTGGAAGGGACGAGGCCCAGAATGGCCTTGAGCAGGGTCGACTTGCCGGCGCCGTTCGGCCCGACAATGGCGGTCAGGCCGCTCGCCGGTGCGGCCCAGGTGATGTCTTCCAGCGCCGGGACGCCGCGATAGGCGACGGACAGGCCCTCGACGGCGAGACGATCGTCGAGACCGGCGGCGGTGGCAGGAGGCGTGATGGCGAGCATGTCCAAGATCCCCCGAGCCTATCAGCCGGTGAGCCGGCCGGACATGCCCTTTTCGGGAGCGGTGCCGCCGAGCGCGCGGGCGATGGCGGTGACGTTGTGGTCGATCATGCCGAGATAGGTGCCCTCATAGGTGCCGGGCTTGCCCATGGCATCGGAGAACAGTTCGGCGCCGATGGTGACGCGGTGGCCGCGACGGGCCGCGCCCTCGATCACGGCGCGGATGTTGCGGTCGGAGACGGAGCTCTCGACAAAGACGGCGGGGATCCTGCGACTGACGATCAGGTCCACGGTCGCCTCGATGGCGCGCAGGCCCGCTTCGCTCTCGGTCGACAGTCCCTGGATGCCATGGACCTCGAGGCCATAGGCACGGGCGAGATAGCTGAACGCGTCATGGGCCGTGACCAGCATCCGCCGCTCCGGCGCGACCGACGCCAGGACCTGGCCGGCATAGGTGGCCAGCGCCTCGAGCTTCGCGACGGTCGGGGAAAGATCGGGCGTCACCTTGCGGCGCCCCTGGATATCGGCGGCGGCGAGGGCTTCGGAGACGGCGCGCACCACGGTGATCCAGAGCTTCGGGTCCATCCAGACATGCGGGTCGGGCTTGTCGGCGACCTCCTCGTCCTTCAGCAGCTGGTCCTTCGGGATGGACTCGGCGGCCATGACCGGGGCGCGGCGGCGGGCGATCTGGCGGAAGGTCTCGCGGAACTGCGCCTCCAGGCCGAGACCATGGGCGATCACCATGTCGGCCTGGGTCAGCTTGACGATGTCGGCGCGGGTCGGGCGGTAGAGATGCGGATCGACGCCCTCGCCCATCAGCGCCTCGACACGGACCTGGTCGCCGGCGAGCATCCGCACGGCATCGGCGAGCATCGCGGTGGTGGTGACGATGGACAGGCGCGTGGGCGCGGCCTGGGCCAGGGCGTCACGGGCGCTGATGCCGGGCGCCAGCGCCGCAAGGGCGGCGGAGGCGAAGAGGCTGCGACGGGTCAGGGACTGCATGGCATCACCTCGGCGGGGCGATCACGCACCGCTGTTGCAACTCATTTGCAAAGAGAGTGGGGCGGCGAGGGCCTTCTGTCAAGATTGCGAAGCATTCGCAAAAACACGGCGGTTCGAAACACCGCCGCGGCCGTGACGCAATCGCGAGGCAACATCCCGATGATGGAGTGCGAGGATCCCCCTGGCGCGCCAGCCTCTCTCCCTGACGGAGTCCCTCCTGATGTTCCCGTTCGTCGGCAGCGACATCGCCCTGATCGGCATCGTCGTCCTCGTCGTCCTGTTCCTCTTCGCCGGCATCAAGACGGTGCCGCAGGGCTACCAATGGACGGTCGAACGCTTCGGCCGCTACACGCGTACCCTGACCCCCGGCCTCCAACTCATCATCCCGTTCATCGACCGCATCGGCCAGAAGGTGAACGTGATGGAGCAGATGCTCGACGTGCAGAGCCAGGAGGTCATCACCAAGGACAATGCCAAGGTCACAGTGGACGGCATCATGTTCTTCCAGGTGCTCGACCCCGCCCGCGCCTCCTACGAGGTGACGCGGCTCGACGCCTCGCTGATGAACCTCGCCATGACGAATATCCGCACGGTGATGGGCTCGATGGACCTCGACGCCCTCTTGTCGAACCGCGACGCCATCAACGAGAGCCTCTTGCGGGTGGTGGACCAGGCCGCCTCGCCCTGGGGCGTGAAGGTCACCCGCATCGAGATCAAGGACATTGCCCCGCCGAACGACCTGGTCGCCGCCATGGGCCGGCAGATGAAGGCCGAGCGCGAGAAGCGCGCGGTGATCCTCGAGGCCGAGGGCCAGCGGCAGTCGGAGATCCTGCGTGCCGAGGGCGAGAAGCAGTCGCAGATCCTCGAGGCCGAAGGCCGGCGCGAAGCGGCCTTCCGCGACGCCGAGGCGCGCGAGCGCCTGGCGCAGGCCGAGGCCAAGGCAACGGAGATGCTGTCGGCGGCGATTGCCGGCGGCAACGCGCTGTCGGTGAACTACTTCATCGCAGAGAAATATCTGAAGGCGCTGGAATCGCTTGCCACCTCGCCCAACCAGAAGACGCTGATCCTGCCTGCCGAGACGACGCAGATCCTCGGCTCGCTGGCCGGCATCGGCGAGATCGCCAAGGCGGCCTTCGGCCCGGACGCCGTGGCCCGTCCGCCCGCCCGCGGCGGTTCAGTTCCGAGCACGGGGGGCTGAGATGATCGTCGCGACCCTCGCCTCCTGGGGCGCCTGGAGCTGGATCGTCGCCGCCGCCGTGCTCATGGCGGCGGAAATCCTCGTTCCGGGCTACGTGCTCATCTGGCTGGGCGGCGCCGCGGCGCTGACCGGCCTGCTGTTCCTCGTGGTTCCGGCGCCATGGCAGGTGCAGTTCGCCGTCTTCGCCGTGCTGGCGCTCTTCAGCCTCTATGGCTGGTTCAAGGTCGCGCGGGCGAGCAGCGAAGCGCCCAGCGACCGGCCGGACCTCAACCGCCGGTCGGAGGCTCTCGTCGGGCGTGAATTCGTGCTGGAGGAGCCGATCCAAGCTGGCCGCGGCCGCATCCGGCTCGCCGATTCCGTCTGGGTGGTGACCGGCCCGGATCTTGCGGCCGGACGCCGTGTCCGGGTGGCCGCGCTCGATGGCGCAACGCTGGTGGTCGAGGCGGCCTGAACCGCCTCGGACCCTGCGCATCAGGCCTGCGGCGGCCAGGGCGTCTCGGCGACGGGGGTCAGCGGCCCCTTGCCGTCGGCAAAGGCGACGAGATTGTCGACGACCAGTTGCGCCATGGCGTTGCGGGTGTGGACCGAGGCCGAGCCGACATGGGGGAAGAGCACCACGTGGTCCATGCCGATGAGCTCGGCCGGCACGCGCGGCTCGTCCTCGAAGACGTCGAGGCCTGCGGAGAGAATGGTCTTGGCCTTGAGCGCCTCGATCAGCGCCGGCTCGTCCACGACGGAGCCGCGGCCGACATTGATCAGGATGCCGTCGGGACCGAGCGCCTTGAGCACCTCGGCATTGACGATGCGATGGGTCGACGCACCGCCAGGCGCGACGATGAGCAGGACATTGACGTCCTTGGCCATGTCGACCAGCGAGGGATAGTAGCGATAGGCCACGTCCTTCTGCTCGGTGCGGCCATGGTAGACGACCGGCACGCCGAAGGCCTCGAGCCGCTTGGCGATGGCCTTGCCGATGCGGCCGAGGCCGAGGATGCCGACCTTGCGGTCGCGCAGCGTTCCGGTCAGCGGATAGGGCTTCTCGAGCCACTTGCCGGCGCGCAGATAACGGTCGGTCTGCGGGAACTGGCGCACCGTGCAGAGCAGCAGGCCGAGGGCGGTGTCGGCCACCTCCTCGTTGAGGACATCGGGCGTGTTGGTGACGACGATGCCATTCTTGCCAGCCCAGGCGGCGTCCACGTGGTCGTAGCCAACGCCGAAGGACGAGACGATCTTGAGGCCGGGGAAGCGGCCCATGAGGGCGGGGTCGCAGGGCACGTGGCTGCCGGAGGCGATGGCGGAGACGCTGGGGGCGAGCTGGCGCAGCATCGCCTCCTTGTCCTCGGCCAGCCACAGCTTGTGGACCGTGAAGCGCTGAGCCAGCTGGTCCTGGATCATCTGCATCATCGGACCGGTCATCAGCAGATCGGGCTTCGTCATCGTCGTCTCCTCGGGGGCGGCGCCGGTGAGACTGGCAATCACACGCCAGTTTTCAACCGATTGAATTTCAACCGTCCGCCCCTGTGATGTCACTTGATTTCGGTTTTTTCGACATGCCACACTGACTGCGAGAAACAGCCAGATGCCGCGCCGGCCCCACGGGACCGGATCGCAGAGCCCGGGTCAAGGGCCAGCGGCGCGAGGCAGGGGCCACGGCCCGGGGAGGAATGTGTATGGCATCCGTCGAGATCCGCGACGTGCGCAAGTCATTCGGCGCGACGGCGATCATCCATGGGGTGACGGTTCCCATCGCCGACGGTGAATTCGTGGTGCTGGTCGGCCCGTCCGGCTGCGGCAAGTCGACGCTTCTGCGCATGATCGCAGGCCTCGAGAATATCACGGGCGGCGAAATCGCCATCGGCAACCGCGTGGTGAACAATGTCCCGCCGAAGGAGCGGGACATCGCCATGGTGTTCCAGAACTACGCGCTCTATCCGCACATGACGGTGGCGGCGAATATGGGCTTCTCCCTGAAGCTCCGGAACGCGCCACAGGCCGAGATCGACGCCAAGGTGCAGCGTGCGGCCGAGATCCTCAACCTCACGGCCCTGCTCGACCGCTTCCCCCGTCAGCTCTCCGGCGGCCAGCGCCAGCGCGTCGCCATGGGCCGCGCCATCGTCCGCGACCCGCAGGTCTTCCTCTTCGACGAGCCGTTGTCGAACCTCGACGCCAAGCTGCGCGTCGCCATGCGCACGGAAATCAAGGAGCTGCATCAGCGGCTGAAGACGACGACCGTCTACGTGACGCACGACCAGATCGAGGCCATGACCATGGCCGACAAGATCGTGGTGATGCATGACGGCATCGTCGAGCAGATGGGCGCGCCGCTCGACCTCTATGACAATCCCGCCAACATGTTCGTGGCCGGCTTCATCGGCTCGCCGGCCATGAATTTCCTGCGCGGCACCATCGACGGCCAGAGCTTCGTGCTCGAAGGCGGCGCACGCCTGCCGCTCGGCAAGGCGCCGGCCGCCTCCTCCGGCCAGGCGGCGGTCTATGGCATCCGCCCCGAGCACTTCCTCATCGACAATGAAGCCGGTGCAGAGGCCGAGGTCGTGGTGGTGGAGCCAACGGGTTCGGAGATCCAGGTGGTCGCCAAGCTGAACGGCCAGGAGGTGATCGCGGTGTTCCGCGAGCGGCATGACTTCAAGCCCGGCGACCGCATCCGCCTCGGCACCGATCGCCGCGTGACGCATCTGTTCGACGCCCAGAGCGGCAAGACACTGCCGCGCCACTGAGCGCCGTCCCAGCATGACCAACAGCGGGGTGAACCCGCATCACAACAAGCCGGCAAAGCCCACGCACAAGAGGGGCTCCGGAATCCTGATCGGGAGGATCAATCCATGACTGTGTTCAATCGTCGTACGCTGATGAAGGGCGCGGCCGCAGCCGGCGTCCTCGGTGGCTCCGGCCTGACCGACTGGGCGAAGGCCTGGGCGCAGGCCTCGCCCTTCCGCCCCGAGCAGGGCGCGACCCTCAACCTGTTGCGCTGGCGCCGCTTCGTCGAGGCGGAAGACGCCCAGTTCAACCGCATGGTCGCGGCCTTCACCCAGGCGACGGGCGTCCGCGTCAACGTCTCCTCGGAGAGCTTCGACGACGTGCAGCCGAAGGCCTCCGTGGCCGCCAATACCGGCACCGGCCCGGACCTCATCTGGTCGCTCTATTCGGTGCCGCATCTCTTCCCGCAGAGGTGCATCGACGTCTCCGACGTCGCCGACTATCTCGGCAAGAAGTATGGCGGCTGGGTGCCGTTGGCCGAAGCCTATGGCAAGGCCGGTGGCAAGTGGATCTCGATCCCGGTCGCGGTCAATGGCGGCTACATCAACTACCGCATCTCGCAGGTGAAGGCCGCGGGCTTCAATGAGGTCCCGCAGGACACCAAGGGCTTCCTCGAGCTCTGCAAGGCGCTGAAGGCCAAGGGCACACCCTCGGGCTTCCCGCTCGGCCGTGCCACCGGCGACGGCAATGCCTTCGCCCACTGGCTGCTGTGGTCGCATGGCGCGGCTCAGGTGGACGAGCAGGAGCGCATCACCATCAACTCGGCCGAGACCCGCGCGGCGCTGCGTTACGCCAAGGAGCTGTGGGACACCTTCATCCCCGGCACGGCGGCGTGGAACGACTCCAACAACAACCGCGCCTTCCTCTCCGGCGAAATCTCGCTCACCGCGAACGGCATCTCCATCTACGCCGCCGCCAAGGCGTCGCAGGACCCCAAGCAGCGTGAGATCGCTGCGGACATGGACCATGCCTTCTGGCCGATCGGCCCGATCGGCAAGCCGGCGGAGATCCAGCTGGCCTTCCCGATGTTCGGCATGACCTATTCGCGCTTCCCGAACGCCTGCAAGGCCTTCATGGCCTTCATCCTCGAGGCGGAGAACTTCAATCCGTGGCTCGAGGCGGCACAGGGCTATCTGACGCACGTCCTCAATGCCTACGACTCGAACCCCGTCTGGACCGCGGACCCGAAGAACCGGGTGTTCCGCGAGTCCGCGAAGCGCTCCTTCCCGGCCGGCTACAAGGGCCCGATCAACGAGAAGGCGGCGACAGCCATCGCCGACTTCATCGTCGTCGACCTCTTCGCCAATTTCTGCACCGGCAAGGAGGATCTGGAAGGGTCGATCCGCGTCGCCGAGCGGCAGCTGCGCCGCATCTATCGCTGACGCCAACCGGCGGCTCTGCCGCCGGCTCCCTTCCGCCGGGGCCCCTCACGGGCTCCGGCGGCCCAGCTTCCGGAGTTCCCCATGGCCGATGCCGCCATTGCCCGCACCAACGCCGCCCCTGGCGAGCCTTCGACGTGGGAACGGCTCAAGGTGAACCGCAACTGGCTCGGCCTGTGGTTCATGCTGCCGGCCATGGCCTTCCTCGTGCTCTTCCTCGTCTATCCGCTGGGCAAGGGCCTGTGGATGAGCTTCACCGATGCGCGCATCGGCCGCGAGGGGCGCTTTGTCGGGCTTGAGAACTTCGAATGGCTGATCGAGGACCGCGACTTCGTCCGCGCCCTGATCTTCACCATCGTCTTCACCTTCGTCGCCTCCGTGGTGAAGTTTGCCATCGGGCTCTATCTCGCCCTGCTGCTCAACAACAACCTGCCGTTCAAGGCCTTCATCCGCTCGGTGGTGCTGATCCCCTTCATCGTGCCGACCGTGCTTTCGGCGGTCGCCTTCTGGTGGATCTTCGACACCCAGTTCTCGGTCATCACCTGGGGTCTGGTGAAGATGGGGCTGCTCGATCGCGGCTCGCCGATCAACTGGATGGGCGACCCCTTCATGGCGCAATGCGTCGTCATCTTCGCCAATATCTGGCGTGGCATTCCCTTCATCGCCATCACGCTGCTCGCCGGCCTGCAGACCGTGTCGCCCTCGCTCTACGAGGCCGCGACGCTCGACGGCGCCACCAAGTGGCAGAACTTCCGCTATGTGACCTATCCGCTGCTCACCCCGATCATCGCGGTGGTCATGACCTTCTCGGTGCTCTTCACCTTCACCGACTTCCAGCTGATCTGGGCCATGACACGCGGCGGACCGGTCAACGCCACGCACCTGATGGCGACGCTGTCCTACCAGCGCGGCATCCTCGGCGGGAACCTCGGCGAGGGCGCGGCCATCGCCATCTCCATGGTGCCGTTCCTGCTCGCCGCCATCCTGTTCTCGTGGTTCGGCCTGCAGCGCCGCAAGTGGCAGCAGGGAGAGAACAATGACTGATCACCGCCCTTCGACCGCCCCGACACACACCCCCGCCGCCGGAGCCGCGTCATGACCGCCACGACCTCCGCCCCGAAGGCCATGCCGGCCCCGTCCGTCGCCAAGGACGACCATTCCGAGGGCATGAGCTACCTCGAAAGCCTGCCGCGCAAGACGGTGACGGTCTACATCCCGCTCATCATCATCATGGTGGTGCTGCTGTTCCCGTTCTACTGGATGTTCATCACCGCCATCAAACCGGACCAGGACCTGCTCGACCTGCACGGCGGCAACCCCCTCTGGGTGGCCGAGCCGACGTTCCGGCACTTCTACAAGCTGCTGTTCGAGTCGAACTATCCGACCTGGCTGTGGAACACGATGCTGGTGGCGGTCTGCGCCACCTTCCTCTCGATCGTCGCCTCGGTGCTGGCCGCCTATGCGATCACCCGCATCCGCTACAAGGGGGCGCAGACGGTCGGCGGCCTGATCTTCCTCGCCTATCTCGTGCCGCCGTCGATCCTCTTCATCCCGCTGTCGACCATCATCCACGTCTACGGCCTGTTCGACACGCCCTTCGCGCTGATCCTGACCTATCCGACCATCCTCATCCCGTTCTGCACCTGGCTGCTGATGGGCTATTTCAAGACCATTCCCTATGAGCTGGAGGAGTGCGCCCTGATCGACGGCGCCAGCCGCTGGCAGATCATGGTCAAGATCATCATCCCGCTGGCGGTCCCGGGCTTGATCTCGGCCTTCATCTTCGCCTTCACGCTGTGCTGGAACGAGTTCATCTACGCGCTGACCTTCATCTCCTCGAACCCCAACAAGACGGTGCCGACCGCCATCGTCTCGGAGTTCGTGGACGGCGACGTGTTCCGCTGGGGCTCGCTGATGGCCGGCGCGCTGGTCGGCTCGCTGCCCCTCGTCATCCTCTACGCCTTCTTCGTCGAGCACTACGTCTCGGCCATGACCGGCGCCGTGAAGGAGTGATCCCGGCGCGGGCGGCAGCCTTGCCGGAAACGGACTGGATGTCCGGCGCCACGCCGGGCATCAGGCGGGAGTGATCCTCACCGCCACGCCACAGGACCCTCGCCCCATGACCACGATCTGTTTCGCCGGCCTCGGCGCCATGGGCCGCCCGATGGCGGCGAACCTCGTCAAGGCCGGCCATACCGTCCGCGGCACCGACGTGAACCCGGCGGCGCTGGACTGGCTGAAGCAGCATGGCGGCACGCCCTTCGCGTCCGCCAGGGAGGCCGCCGGCGGCGCCGAGATGCTGGTGCTGATGGTCGTCAATGCCGACCAGGCGGAAGCCGTGCTCTTCGAGGCTGGTGCGCTCGACGCCCTGTCTCCCAACGCCATTGTCGTACTCTGCGCCACCTGCGCCCCCGCTCGCGCCGCCGCGATCGGGGCAAAGGTGGAGGCCACCCAGCGCCGCTTCATCGACGCGCCGGTCTCCGGCGGCGTGGTGGGGGCGGAGGCCGGCACGCTGACCATCATGGCCTCCGGGCCGAAGGCCGTGCTGGACGCCGCCGAGCCTGTCCTGAAGGTCATGGGCTCGCGGCTCTTCCGGGTGGGCGAGAAGGCCGGTGACGGCGCCATGGTGAAAACCATCAACCAGCTGCTCTGCGGCGTGCACATCGCCGCGGCAGCCGAAGCCCTGGCGCTCGGCGAGCGCGCCGGGCTCGACACCAAGGTGCTGCTGGACATCTACGGCTCCAGCGCGGCGGGCAGCTGGATGCTCAACAATCGTGGGCCGCGAATGCTGATGGAGGACCCGCCGGTGACCTCCGCGGTCGACATCTTCGTCAAGGACCTCGGCATCGTGCTGGATGCCGGCCACCAGACGAAGGCGCCGCTCTTCCTCGCCGCGGCGGCGCACCAGCTGTTCCTCGCCGCCTCGGGCATGGGCCTTGGCAAGGCGGACGACGCGCTGGTGATCGAGGCCTATCGCGCCATGGCGCCCAAGAAGGAGGGATAGCCCGGGGGCTGATCTCAGACCTCCTCTGCCTCGTCCTCCTCGTCGGCCGCGTCCTCGGTATGGGGCCGCAGCGTCTTCTCGACACGGCGCAGCAGCTTGCGGAGACGGCGCGCCTCCTTGGCGTCCATGTCCGCCAGCATCTCGTCCTCGGCGGCGAACCAGAGGTCGTCGATGGCGGCGGCCTTGTCCCTGCCAGCCTCGGTCAGTCCGACCTGGACGAGCCGGCCATCGGCACCGCCGGCGGTGCGGCGCTCGACGAGCCCCTGTGCCGCGAGGCGGCCGATGGTCTTGGAGGCGGTGGGCGGGCGCACCTTCAGTGCCGCAGCGAGTTCACCCATCATCATGTCGCCGCTGTCGGCGAGGATCTTCAGCACCTGCTCCTGGCCGGGATAGAGGCCGAGGATGGTGAGCTTGCGGGCCACCAGCGCCCGGTGGAGGCGGGCGGCGTGCTGGAGATGCGCGCCGATCGTCTTGCGGTAGGGCTCGTGCCCGCCCTTGGGATCATCCTTCTGCCGGCTCATCGCGTCCCCCTCCCAGGACGACACGTCCCGGCCGGCCGCCGTTGCGCAGCCGGCGCATCATTTGCGGATATTGATGACAAGACCGTGACGGCCCCGAGCCGGCTCACCACCGTGAGAAACAATCGTAAACCCGTGTCCTGAAGGTTGCCCGTGATCCATCGGTTGAGCGGTTCATGTCGTAATGGGCGAGGTAATCGACGGGCGCCTTGAAACCGGTGACCGCCCGCAGCACGCGCGTGCAGAAACGGCGCGGCGGATCGCCCATGAGGAAGGCCCGCCAGCGGGTCGCGCCGTAACTGGTGACCACGCCGACGCGCCGGATGTTGGTGAGAATGCCGCGGGTGCGGCCATCGACCAGGCCGAAGGAGACCCCGGGGAGAAACACCCGGTCCAGATAGCCCTTGAGCAGGGCCGGGAAGCCGAAGTTCCAGACAGGGAAGACCAGCACCAGCGCCTCGGCCTCACGCAGCCGGCGAACGTCGTCCGCGACCGGCTCGGTGTTGTGCGCGAGGTCGTGGTAGCCGAGGCGCTCCTGCCGGCTCAGCACCGGCTGGAAATCTTCCGCGTAGAGATCGCAGTCATCGACCTCGTGGCCGGCCGCGCGCAGGCTGGCGACGACGGTCTCGTGCAGCGCTGCGCCGTAGCTCGCCGGACTGGGGTGGCAATAGAGGACGAGGATGCGCATCGGCCCGCGTCACTCGCCCGCAGCCGCCAGTCCCTTGAACAGGAAGGTGCCACCCGCCTTGTAGTCGTAGTTCGGGTCCTCCCAGGCGATCATCTTGCCGGGATTGAGCAGGCCCTGCGGGTCGGCCTCCTTCTTGAAGGCGAGTTGCACCTCGTCGGTCTGCTTCATGCCGCCTTCCTCCAGCGTGTAGCGATGGGGATTGAAGATCGGCGCACCCATGTCCTCGTGGATCCTCATGATTTCCTCCAGCCGCTCCTCCGTGGTGAAACGGATCATGGGCAGGCCGAAGCAGGTCACCTTGCCGTCGAAGCGGACGAATTCGAGGTGGCTGATGAGTTCGTCGCCAAAGCGTTCCTCCAGCTTGGCCGAGAGTTCCACCTGGTTGGGGAACGGGTAGAGCACCTGCAGATAGGTGATCGCCGGATCGACGCGCAAAGCCCGCAGCGTCGTGTGGTTCCAGGTCAGTTCGAAACCCGGGGGCAGCTTGCGGCGCTCGTCATCGGCGAGCGCGTCGGAGCGCAGGAGGAGCTCCGCCTTGTCCTTGGTGGCGAGGTTCAGCGCCGCATCGACAGCGAAATCGGCGATGACGGCGATGACCACATGCTTGCCCGCCGGCATGTAATCCTGATGGCGCAGGAAATAGGTCTGCGGCGCGGGAGCGGCGACCACCGCGATGTTCTTCTTGGCGATGCCGTCCGCCTCGCCGAGGAGGTTGGCGAAGGCAGCGGCGCGCTCGAAGGTGTCGAAGCCAAAGAAGAGGTCCACCCAGGGATAGGCAGGCCCCAGCGGCATCTCCACCTCGGTGATGACACCATTGGTGCCATAGGCATGGGCCACCTTGGCAAGGTCGTCGCCCGTCAGGTCCAGCACGCGCGGGCTCGCCTCCATGGTGACGACCTTGAGCCGGATCACATTGCCGGCGTCGCGCAATCCGCCCCAGGTGATGGAGCCGACGCCGCCCGAGCCACCGGCGATGAAGCCGCCCACCGACGCGGTCGCGTAGGTGGAGGGATGCATGCGGATTTCCTGCGCCTGCGGCCGGGCCACCTTGTCGATATCCGCGATGATGGCGCCGGCCTCGGCGACGAAACGGCCGGGCTGGATGGTCAGCACCTTGTTCAGGCCGGAGAGGTCGAGAACGATGCCCCCCGACAGCGGCATGGCCTGACCGTAATTGCCGGTGCCGGTGCCGCGCGGCGTCACGGGGATGCCGAGTTCGTGGGCGGCCGCCAGGACGCGCACCACCTCCTGCTCGCTCACCGGCGAGACGATGATGTCGCCGGTGACGTGATCGAGCTGGCGCTTCAGCGTCGGCGAATACCAGTAGAAGTCGCGGCTCTTCTGGCGAACGAGGTTGGCGTTGTCCTCGGTCTTGATGCCGGCGAGCTTCGCCTTGAGGCCGTCGATGTCGTAGCGCGGGCGGGCGGCGGCGTCGGTCATGAGAGATCAGCTCCAGAGCCTGTCGAGGTCGCGGTAGTCGGGCAATGTCGTATCGATGGCGCGGCCGTTCCGGATCACCGTGCGGTCCGATTGCGGTCGCGACAGCAGTTCCGTCCAGCTGCGGCCGCGGAAGACGACGAGATCGGCCGGGCTGCCCGGACCGATGCGGCCGCGGCCGGCGAAGCCGCAGACCTCGGCAGGCGTCGCCGTGGCGGCGCGCGGCCAGTCGCCGACGGGATGGTCGAAATGCAGGATGCGCGTCGCCTCGCGATAGGTCTCGAGCATGTCGAGGTCACCATAGGCGTAGAAGGGGTCGCGGGTATTGTCGCTCGCCACCATGACGGGGATGCCGAGGGCGCGCATCTCGTGCAGGAGGGTGACGCCGCGGCGACGCGGGGTGCGGCCGGCGACGCGGTCCTGGAGGTACATGTTGCACATGGGCAGCGACACCACGGCGAGGCCCGCCTCGGCCACGCGGTCGAGGGTGCGGCGTACCTCGTCGTCGTCCTGCGCCGAGAGCGAGCAGCAATGGCCGACGACAATGCGGCCGAGGCCGGCCTCGCTCCAGCGGTGGCGGATGGCGGCTTCGGCGATGAGGCGCAGCGAATGGGCGCCCGGATCCATGGTCTCATCGACATGGAAGTCGAGCGGCAGGCCGGCCTCGCGCGCGGCCCGGAAGATCGCCTCGAGACCGGGCGCGAGATTCGGCGACATGTAGGTGACGCAGCCGAGGCCGCCGCCATGGCGCTTCAGGGCCGCCACCATCTGGTCGAGGTAGCCGGCCTCGACCGCGACATCGATGCCGCAGAGCGAGGAGGCCTGCAGGTCGATGCGGCCGCGCCATTCCTCGCGCAGCTCCGCGAAGACCGGCCAGGAAATGTCGATCTGGGCGGGGATGGAATCGATATGGGTGCGGATCGCCGCCGTGCCGTGGGCATAGGCTGCCTTCAGCGCGAAACTCATGCGGGCGCGCACGTCCTCCGCCGTCCAATGGGCGGCGCGGTCAGCGCCGACCGCCGCCAGCGCGCCGGGAAAGGTACCGTCCGGGTTGGAGGCGCGGGGCCAGATATGGCCCTTGTCGAGATGGGTGTGGGCGTCGACGAAACAGGGGAAGACCATGGCGCCATCCAGCACGACCGGGATGACGCCCGGCTCGGCCGCCACGGTGCCGGCCGCATCGACCGCCGCCACGACGCCATCGACCACCAGCACGTCGGCACGCACGAGGTCATCCCGCTGCGGCAACGTCGCCGGCCCGTCGACCAGCGCTGCCGGCAGCGTCGCGCCCTGCAACCTGAACCGCCGCGCCTCGGGCAGCGCGAGAAAGCCGGACCCCATCGTGACCTCCTGCGGCCCGATCAGCGGGCCCGCAACGGGATTACCGAGACGGCCCGTCCCCGTCAAAGCGGCAGTGGCGCGGCCTGTTCCGGACGCCGATCAAAAAAGTCGGCAAAGGCCATTGCAATCATCAGCGTGGTTTGGCATAGAGCGGCCCTCCCCTGGCGCCCAGGCGCTGGTGGGTACCCGGATGCGGGAGTAGCTCAGGGGTAGAGCACAACCTTGCCAAGGTTGGGGTCGAGGGTTCGAATCCCTTCTCCCGCTCCAATTTTCTGCAAGACAGCGTCGTTTGTGGCGAGGAGTGTCGCATGACCTTCGGTTCGGTGAAATCGATCATGCGCGCCGTGGATGCCGACTTCGTCCGTGTCGATGGCGCCTCCGAGACCGCGCGCTTCTTCGTCCCCCAGGGCGAGCGCCGCATCGAGGTTTCCACCCGCGGCGTCACCGTGACGCGCCGCATCGCCAAGCCCCGCTCGCGCATCCGCCGCTTCGTGCGCGTGAGCTGAGGCGGGCGGCCGCGGCCGCCCCTCCCGTTCCCGACAATCCGCGTTTGCCAGCGAATGGCTGCTGCCATGCGGCCGCGCTTGCGCGTGTCGGCTGTGTGATGTGACAACCGCGCATCCACGCTTCACAGGCCCGCCGTGTCCACTGCTTCCGTCCTGATCCGCCCGGCCAGCGCCGGCGACATTCCCGCCATCACCGCGATCTATGCGCCCAATGTCGCCAACGGCGTGGCGTCGTTCGAATATGACCCGCCGGACGAGGCGGAGATGGCGAGGCGCCAGGCGGCCATCCTCGCCGGCGGCTATCCCTATCTCGTCGCCACCATCGACGGGGTTGTCGTCGCCTACGCCTATGCCAGCGCCTATCGGACACGGCCGGGTTACCGGTTCACGGTGGAGAACTCGGTCTATGTCTCGCCGGTCGCTCAGGGGAAAGGCGTCGGCAAGGCGCTGGTGAACCGCCTCGTCGACGACTGCGCCGCGCTCGGCTACCGGCAGATGATCGCCGTCATCGGCAATCTCGGCAATCACGGCTCGATCGCCCTGCACAGGGCCTGCGGTTTCACGGTGGCCGGCGTGCTGCCCTCCATCGGCTGGAAGCATGGCCGCTGGATCGACAGCGTGCTGATGCAGCGCGCGCTTGGCGACGGCGACGGTTCACCCGCCGCCTGAGCTCAGACCAGCGCCGCCACTGCCAGGGTCGCGGAAACGGCGCCGGAGAGGCCAAGCCGCAGGCGGCCGTACCATTCGGGCGCGACGGTGCGGCAGGCGAGGCCGTAATCGTAGAGGCCGAGCAGCACGAAGGCGCCGGTCAGCAACCACAGGGCCGCGCCCGGCGCGAAGATGAGCGCAGCCCAGCCGACGAGTGGCGGGACGACCGAGAGCACAAAATCGCGCAGGGCGATGGGCTGGTCGGCATAGTTCATGGCGATTCCCCAGCGAATGCCGCCGAGGAAGGAGAGGATGGCCAGGGCATAGAGGACGAGGGCCTGGCGGATGGCACCGGGACCACCGAGAACCGGCAGACTCGCGCCGAAGGCAAGGGCACCGGCCAGAACGACGAAAGGCACGAGCCCGGCGAGCCCCAGCCAGAGCGTCACCGGCGGCATGGTGTCCGGTCGTTCCATCAGTCATCCCCCTTGGGCGCGTGACGCGCGCGAATCCAGAGCAGACTATACGCGCCTCTTCGCCGTTCGGCTCACCGGGGGAGCGGCGAGATGGCGTGATGCCGGCGGCGCGGGTCTTGCTATGCTGGGTGCCCCACCAGCCGAGACCTCCCCATGCGCGCAGCCCGCCCCCTGATCGGCAGCCTCGACCACTGGCCCGACCTGTCGACCCTCGCTGCCGCGGTGCGGGGCGGTCGTTCCTCGGCGAAGACCGAGACGGCAAAGGCGCTCGACGCCATCGCACGGCTCAACCCGACGCTCAACGCCATGACCAGCGTCGACCCGTCCGATGCACTCGCCCGCGCCGCGGCGGTGGACCGCCGCATCGCCGATGGCGAGATCATGCCGCTGGCGGGCGTACCGGTGGCGATCAAGGACAATATCTGGGTCAAGGGGCGAAGGATCACCCAGGGTTCGAAACTGTTCCGCGACTTCGTGGCGCCGGAAGACGCCGTCGCGGTGCGCCGGCTCGAACAGGCGGGTGCCGTCATCGTCGGCATTGCCGCGACGTCCGAATTCGCTGCCAAGGGCCAGACCACGACTCCGCTCCACGGCGCCACGCGCAACCCCTGGAACCCCGCACTGACCCCCGGCGGCTCCTCCGGCGGCCCGGTTGCGGCCGTTGCGAGCGGCATGGTGCCGCTGGCGCTGGGCACCGATGCCGGTGGCTCCAGCCGGCGTCCACCAGCCCATACGGGGCTTGTCGGATTCAAGCCCTCCTTCGGCGCGATACCCTACGGACCCGGTTTCGAGGAACCCTTCTTCGGCATTTCCTGCCATTGCCCCATCGCCCGGACCGTATCCGACGCGGCGCTTGCCTTCGCCGTGCTGGCGGGGCCCGATCCGCTCGACCCCCATGCCGTGCCGGTGGACACCCGCGAGGACGCGCCGACGCGGCTGACCATCGCCGTCTCGCCGCGCTGGGGCCTCGATGTGCCGGTGGAGCCGGCCGTCGCCCACCGGATGGAGGAGGTCGTCCAGCGCCTGCGCAAGGCCGGGCTGACCATCGTCGAGCGCGACCCCGAATGGCCGCAGGGGGCCGCCGAGAGCGGGCTCGGCGCCATCCAGCAGGCCGGGCTTGCGGCCCTGCATGGCGCGGCCTGGAAGGCACATCCGGAGCTCATCGACCCTGACCTCGGCGCACAGATCGAGGCTGGCCTCGCGCTCCCGGCGACCGCCGTCGCCGGGGCGCTGCTGTTGTCGGAACAGGTGGCGGCGGCCGCGGCGCGCTTCTTCGCCGGCGGCATCGATGCGGCGATCGGGCCAACGACGCCCTGCGCGGCCTGGCCTGTCGAAAAGCTCGGCCCGGACACCATCGCCGGGGTACCCGTCGGTCCTCGCGGCCATGCGGTCTTCACGCCGCTGTTCAACCACGCGCGGCAGCCCGCCATCTCGGTGCCCTGCGGGGTCGACCCCGCGGGCCTGCCGCTCGGCCTGCAAATCGTCATGCCCCGCGGACAGGACCGCCGCCTCCTGGCGCTGGCCACTGAGGTTGAAGCCATCCTGGCCTCGCCCGGCTAGATGATTATTGCATACAAAATGAAGTCTTTGCCCATTATTTAGGCACTCTCACCGCACGGCGGCATTCCGTGGCAAGCCGACGCTGCGGCATGGGTCTTGCTGACCTCGCGCCGACAGCCGGGTGCGCTTCCCGGCCAACGCGAGGACCTGCGCATGACCCGCTTCACCAAGGACGGCATCGACCGCCGCATTCTCCTTGCCGGCCTTGGGGCCGGCGCCATCGGTACGCTCTCGGCTCCCTCGGTCCTGCGGGCGCAGACGCGTGAGATCGTTGTGGGCGGCGCGGCGAGCCACAAGCCCTGGGTCGATGCCCACGTCGCCCCGATCTTCGAGCGCAAGTACAACGCCAAGCTCACCTTCGAGGGCACCCGTTCGCTGGTGAACCTCGAGAAGATGCAGAAGAACAAGGACCGGCCCTATCTGTCGGTCGTGCAGATGGACGATCCGGTGATGATCCTCGCGGTGCGAGAGCAGCTGCTCGAGCCGATCACCGCGGCGAAGGCGCCCAACGTCGCCAAGCTGAAGCCGGGCACGATCCACATGGAGGGCCAGTGGGCGAACTACCTGCAGCCCTGGCAGGGCATCGCCTACAACACCAACGTGCTGAAGGAGCCGCCGGCCTCCTGGAACGATGCCTATGACCCGAAGTTCAAGGGCCGCATCATCATCCCCTCGCTGCAGAACACGGAGGGCTTGCCCAACCTGTTCATGGCCTCGCACCTCGCCACCGGCAAGCCGATGGCCGAGGCGGCCCGCGACACCGAGAACGGCTTCAAGAAGCTCGTCTCGCTGAAGCCCAACCTGCTCACCGTCTACAACCAGATGCCGCAGGCTTTCAGCCTTCTGGAGCAGGGCGAGGCGCACATGATCGTCGGCGCGCTCTCCTCCTTCGCCTTGCAGCGCCGGCTCGACGGCGCGCCCATCGGCCTCGCCGCCCCGAAGGAAGGCATCTTCCCGGTGCCGTCGGGCATCGCCGTGGTGAAGGGCGGCCCGAACCAGGACCTCGCCTTCGCCTATGTGAACGAGCTGCTCGGCGCCGAGATCCAGGCCAAGATCGCCCCGCCGACCTTCGCGCTGCCGACCAATGTCGACGTGCCGCCCCCGCCCGGCATGCCCACGGGCGTCGCCATCCACACGATCGACTGGGGTTTCGTCGCCGACAACCGCAACGACTGGGTGCGGCGCTGGGACCGCGAGATGTCGATGTGAGCATGACGGGGGCGGTGCGCCGCCCCCGGCCGCAGCCATGACCGAGACCGCATCCCCTGCCTTCCTCGACGTCCGCAAGGCCGCCAAGTCCTTCGGCCCCACGACCGTGCTCGACGGCGTCGACCTTGCCGTCGCGCGCGGCGAGTTCGTGTCGCTGCTCGGCCCTTCCGGCTGCGGCAAGACCACGCTGCTGCGCATCGTGGCAGGCCTGCTCTCATCCGATAGCGGCGCCGTCGTCCTCGACGGCGTCGATATCTCGAGCAAACCGCCGCACCATCGCGACGTCGGCGTGGTGTTCCAGAGCTACGCGCTCTTTCCCCACCTGACGGTGGCCGAGAACGTCGCCTTCGGCCTCGAGGCCCGCGGCGCGCCGAAAGACGAGATCCGCGCGACCGTCGCGCGCTTCCTGAACCTCATCCACATGGAGGCGCTCGCCGACCGCTCGGTGCGGGCGCTCTCGGGTGGCCAGCAGCAGCGCGTGGCGGTGGCGCGCGCTCTCGCCGTGAAGCCCAAGCTGATGCTTCTCGACGAGCCCTTCTCGGCGCTCGACCGCAAGCTGCGCGAGACCATGCAGATCGAGCTGAAGCGGCTGCTGCGCGAGGTCGGCACGACGGCGATCTTCGTCACCCACGACCAGGACGAGGCGCTGATGATGTCCGACCGGATCGCGGTGATGAACCGCGGCCGGATCGAGCAGCTCGCCGACCCCGCCACCATCTACAAGCGCCCGGCGACGCCCTTCGCCCTGGAATTCGTCGGCCTGTCGACACGGCTCGCCGGCACGGTGGTGGACAGTACGACTGAGGGCGAGGTTCTCATCGACACCGCCCATGGCCGCATCCGCGCTCCCGGCCGATTCGTCGCGGGTAGCCCGGTCCTGGCGGCGGTCCGGCCGGAGCTGATGGCTTTCGGCGAAAATGGCGCCGAGAACACCATTCGAGCGAGACTGTCGGACGTCGTGTTCCAGGGCTCGCGCATTCATGCGCATTTCGATGCGCCGGAGACGCTGCCGATCCAGATCGAGAGCGTCGAGGGGATTCCCGGTGGCGCCATACCGGGGGCGGAAATGGCGCTGTCCTGGCGCGTCGCCGACACGCTGCTCTATCCGGCGCCGGCGCCATGAGTGCATCCGCAGCCACACCCGCGCCGGCGGGCGGGCAGAAGGACCGCGTCGCCTGGCTCGCCGTTCCGGCGGTCGGCTACCTCGCCATCGTCTATGCCCTGCCGCTGGTCTTCCTGCTGGCGCGCAGCGTCACGGGACCGGAGGGCTTCACGCTCTCCCTCTTCATCCAGTTCTTCTCCGATCCCTATTCGTGGCGGGTCATCTGGAACACGCTGCGCATCGCGCTCCTGACGACGCTCGTCTGCCTCGTCATCGGCTTTCCCGTCGCCATCGCCATGGCGCGGGCCAAGGGCCTCATGCAGGTGGCGCTGCTGGTGGCGATCATCCTGCCGCTCTCGATCGGCGTGGTGGTGAAGGCCTTCGCCTGGCAGATCGTGCTGAGGCGCGACGGCGTCGTCTCGCAGTTCCTCGTCGGCACCGGCATCTGGAGCGAGCCGCAGCGGCTGCTCTTCACCGAATCCGGCCTCGTCCTCGGCGCGGCCAATGTCTTCCTCCCCTTCATGATCCTGCCGATCTATTCGGTGGTGAAGCTCATCGACCCGCGCCTGTCGGAAGCCGGCGCGACGCTGGGGGCGAGCCCGTTCTACCGCTTCCGCCGCATCTTCCTGCCGCTGACCATGCCGGGCCTCGTCTCCGGCATCGCCTTCGTCTTCTCGATGTCCGTGTCGATGTTCGTCATCCCGAGCCTGCTCATCGGCGACCGCTTCCAGATGCTGGCGACGCTCACCGGCCGGTCGTTCCTCCTGATGCGCAACGAGGCGCTGGGCTCCACGACGGCCGTCGTGCTGCTGGTCCTCGCCGTCTCCATCGTCGTCGCCTCGTCGTGGCTCGCGAAGCGCCTTGGAGGCTCACAATGACCGCCACCGAACGCATCGCCTCCGCTCTCGTCTGGGTCTTCGCGATCTTCGCCATCATCTTCCTGCTGACGCCGCTGGTGGTGACGGTGGCCGTGTCCTTCGGATCTTCGGCGGTCTTCACCCTGCCGCCACCGGCCTGGTCGATGCGCTGGTACAACCAGTTGCCGGGCACGCGCGGCCTGTGGCCGGCGCTCGCCACCTCCGTGCAGATCGCGGCGCTGTCGACGCTCATTTCGCTGGTGCTCGGCACGCTCTGCGCCATCGCTCTGGTGCGTGGCCGCTTCCCGGGGCGCGATTCCATCGCCACGTTCCTCGTGTCGCCGCTGATGCTGCCCGGCCTCGTGGTCGGCATCGCCATGCTGCAGGGCTTCAAGGCGGTGGGGCTGCGCGAGGCCTGGCCGAGCCTGCTCGTCGCCCACGTGGTCATCACCATGCCCTATGTGGTGCGCACCGTTCTCGCCGCGCTCAGCCTCTTCGATTTCACGCTGATCGACGCCGCGCGCACGCTCGGCTGTTCCTATGGCAAGGCGCTGCGCAAGGTGATGGTCCCGGCGCTGGCACCGGCCTTCCTGACCTCGGCCATGTTCGCCTTCCTCGCCTCAATGGACAATTATCCGATCTCCATCTTCTTCACCGATGCCTGGACCAAGACGCTGCCGATCCAGATGCTACAGTTCGTGGAGGAGCGCCCGGATCCGGTCATCGCCGCGATCTCGACGGGGCTCATCCTGCTGGCGGTGATCGCGCTCATCATCGGCGACAGGCTGGTGGGTCTGAGGCGCCTCGCGGATTTCTGACATGTCCCTCGCCGCCCCGCCCGTCACCGACCGCGACTTCCGCGGCTACGGCGCCTCGCCGCCCGCCATTCGCTGGCCGAACGAGGCGCGTCTCGCCGTCTCCATCGTCGTCAATATTGAGGAGGGCGCGGAGCTGTCGCTCGGTGCCGGGGACGAGGCCAACGAGTTCATCTACGAGGCCGTGGAGCGCATCGAGGGCTCGCGCGACCTCTGCATGGAGAGCCATTACGAATATGGCACCCGTCGCGGCTGGCCGCGCATCCGCAAGGCCCTCGCCGATCGCGGCATCGCCACGACGCTGAACGCCTGCGGCCGCGCCATTGCCCTCTCGCCCTGGCTGGCGCAGGAGGCCGTGGCGGACGGCCACGAGGTCTCCTGCCACGGCTGGCGCTGGGAGAAGCACGTCAACATGCCCGAGGCGACCGAGCGCGCGGCGATCGGCAAGAGCGTCGCCGCCATCGCGGCGGCCGCCGGCACGCCGCCGGTCGGCTGGCACACCCGCTCCGCGACCTCGGTGAACACGCGGCGGCTGCTCGTCGAGCAGGGCGGCTTCCTCTACGATTCCAATGCCTACAACGACGACATGCCGTTCATGCACGCCCAAGGCGACCGCGACCTCGTCATTCTGCCCTACGCCTTCGACACCAACGACATGCGTTTCCAGCCGGGGGGCGGCTTCATCCAGGCCGACGATTTCGCCCGCTACTGCATCGGCGCCTTCGACCGGCTGATGGCGGAGGGGGCCGACGAGCCACGCATGCTCTCGATCGGCCTGCACCTCCGCATCATCGGTCGGCCCGGCCGTATCGGCGGGCTCGAGCGGCTCCTCGACCACATGGCGGCAACGCCCGGCGTCTGGTTCGCGCGGCGCGATGCCATCGCCCATCACTGGCGGGCAGGCCTTGGCCTCGAGCCCTGGCAGCCCCGCCCCGCCCTCTCCGCCTTCGGGGCCTGACCCATGCGCATCCTCGTCGCCAATCCCAACACGACCGAGGCCGTCACCGCGCGACTCATGGCGGCTGCGGCTGCGGTGAAGGCGCCGGCGACGGAGCTGGTGCCGATGACCGCGCCGCGCGGCGTGCCCTACATCGCTACCCGCGCCGATGCGGTGATCGGCTCGGCCGTCGCGCTGGAAATGCTGGCCGAACGCCACCGCGACGTGGACGCGGCGATCATCGCCGCCTTCGGCGATCCCGGCCTTGGCGGCGCGCGCGAACTCTTCGACATTCCCGTCGTCGGCATGGCCGAGGCGGCGATGCTCACCGCCTGCATGCTCGGCCGCACGTTCGCCATCGTCACCTTCTCCGGCGGGCTCGTGCCCTGGTACAACGAGTGCCTCGACTGGAACGGCTTGCGCGGCCGCTGCGCCGGCATCTTCGCGCTCCAGGGCGCCTTCGCCTCCATCGCCGACGTGCAGGAGGAGAAGGAGGAGGCGCTGGTGGCGCTCGCCAACCGAGTGGTGGCGGAGGCCGGCGCCGATGTGGTCATCCTCGCCGGTGCGCCGCTCTCGGGCCTTGCCCAGAGCGTCCGCGACCGCGTGCCGGTGCCGCTGGTCGATGGCATCCAGGCGGCGGTGAAACAGGTCGAGGCGCTGGTGGCGCTCCGGCCCGCCAAGGCGACCGAGGGCACGTTCCGCCGGCCTGCCGCCAAGACCTGCACCGGCATACCCGAGGCCTTGCGGGCGCGCTTCGAGCGGCGTGACGGGTGAAGCGGCGATCCGGCTCCGGCGTGGTGGCGTAGCTCCTTTTAAAGGAGCATCCCATGGCCGCGCGAGCGATCGACCGCAGGATATTTGCCGGCTTGCTGGCCGCGGCCCTCGTGTCGCCCGCTGTCCCGGCCATGGCCGACGAGGCGCGCGCCTGGGCCGTGCTGGCCTCAGGCGGCATCGTCCTGTTCCGCCATGCCAATGCGCCGGGCGGTGGCGATCCGCCGGGCATGCGGATCGGCGACTGCGCCAGCCAGCGCAATCTCGACGCCGCGGGACGGGAGCAGGCTCGCCGCATCGGCCTCGCCTTCACGACACGCGGCATCTCGGTGGGCAGCGTGCTCACCTCGCAATGGTGCCGGACGCGGGACACCGCGGCGCTGGCCTTTCCCGGTCGGGCGACCGACGCACCGGCCTTCAACTCGTTCTTCTCGGACCGGGGACGGGGCGACGCCCAGACGGCGGCGGCACGGGAGATTCTTGCCGGTTGGAGTGGCCCTGGCGCACTGGTCGCGGTCACCCATCAGGTGAACATCACCGCGTTGACCGGCATCTTTCCCGCCTCGGGCGAGGGCATCGTGCTGGAGCGGCGCGGCGGTAGCTTCGCGGTGGCGGGGCGGATCAGGCCCTGACGCGGCGGCGCTGCCAACGGGCGACAGCCCGGGAGAGGAACGGACGCACGGGCAGGAAGCCGCGATAGGCGAGTTCGAGCAGGGGCGTCACGCCGGGAAGGCGACCGAGCCTGGCGACCCAGCGCCAGGCCGGCACCGCGCCCCAGAGCGTGACGAAGGCCGCCGCGCCGGAGCGCAGCGTGCCGTCCGCCTCGCGGACATGGAAGCGGGCCATGGCGGCCTCGGGCGTCAGCCGCGGGTCGAGCGGCGCATCGGGCGAGGCCACGTCGACGAAGCACAGCCGGCCCTCGCCGTCCTGGCGACGGTAGAGATCGATCTCGGCCCGGCAGAGGGGGCAGGAGCCGTCGTAGAAGACGGTCGGCCCGGGCTCGGCAGGCCGGTCGCTGGATATCCTGTCGTCCGGCATCGGGAACCTCATGGCACTGTTCTGATTACGCGGATTGCGGCTCGCCGGTTCTCATGGACTGCGGCTGCCGGTCGCGACACCATTGGCGCCATGGTCCATCGGGGCCATCGAGCCGTATCCGAGCCACACCCCAGCGGCCGCAAGGCCTGACCCCGGACCCTCATCCCATGATCCAACGTCTCGTCGTAGCCTACTTTGTCACCCTCCTCGCCTTCATCCTCATCGACGTGCCCTATCTCATGGCCTTCGGCGTGCCGATGTTCCGCGCCGTGCTCGGCGACGTACTGCTGCAGGATGCCCGGCTGCTGCCGGCCGCGCTGTTCTACCTGCTCTTCCCCGCCGGCATCGTGCATTTCGCCATCCGTCCGGCGCTGGCCGACGGTTCGCTGGCCACTGCTGCCGGCAATGGCGCGGCTTTCGGCTTCTTCGCCTACATAACCTATGAATTGACCAACCACGCGACGATGCGGCTTTGGAGCTGGGGCCTGGTCATCACCGACACCGCCTGGGGCACGGTGCTGACCGGCGCTTCCGCCGTCATCGGCCTGCTGGCGGCGCGACGCTTGTCGGCCCGGGCGCCGGGCTGAGGGCGGGTCCCCGCAGCCGTCGGGCGAGGAAAGCCATCACGCACGTCAGGCCGGTGACGCTGAAGGCGTTGATGCGCTGAAGCGTCGCCGTCTCTTCTGCGCTGATGGCAACGAGCCCCTCGAAGCCCACCAGCCGCACCAGCGCCATCAACAGGACGATGGCCGCCACTGTCGCGCCGAGACCGACGAGACGCTCGCGCCCCGCCAGCGTCAGCAGCGGCAGGACGAGGCAGGGCAGGTAGAAGAGTTCGACACCGGAGGCCGGGCCGAGCGCGGCCGTGCAGAGCGCGGTGTTGCCGATGCCGGCGACCATGAGCGCCGCGGCCCCGCGGGCCTCACCCTGGCGCAGGAGGTAGGGCACGGCGGCGAAGATCGGCCCGGACAGCCAGGACAGCAGCGACGGCCAGGCCCGCCCGCCGAGCAGCAGGTAGAGATAGAGCGGATAGAAGGGCTGGTTCGACACGATGATGAAGGACACCGAGGCGGCGATGGAGCCGCGCGGGGTCGGCGCGTCGAAATAGGCCCAGAGGCGGCGAAGGGCGTCCATCGTGGCGGCCAGCATCGGCGTGATCTCCCGCACGAAACGGAGTGTCTACGCGCAATGGGCGCCGGGAGATCTCTCGAGATGGGATTCGCGCTGTTCCGACGCTACATCATGCCGGCGGACAGCATCTTCGCGGCGCGAATGATCGCATCGACCAGCGCGTCGGGATCGATTCCCAGATCGCCTGCCGGCTCGATCAGCGTTGGCAGCCCTTCCAGCATCGAGACAACAAGGGTTGCCGTGAGGAGCGCCTTGGCAGGTGGCAGCCCGGGAGAGTCGGCCATCAAGGCGTCGCGCATGATGTCGAGATAGGATCGAAAGAACAGCAGAATGGCGTTTCTCGCCGCGTCATCATGGCTGGCGCGGCCCTCGATCATCGCCATCACGCCGTGGTTATCCCAGTGTGCCGTTTCCATCGCTGCGAACCGGACAAGGCTGGCGAAGTGCTCGCCCTCGGCGCTCACGGCGAGGACAGTTTCGATCCGCTCGCGATATGAGGCGACCGTCTGACGCACGAAGGCCTCTAGCAGCGCGGCCTTGTTGGGATAGTGATACTGGAGCGCCGCGAGGGACAGTCCCAGACGCTTGGCGACATCGCGCATCGAGACATCATCGAGCCCCTTCTCCTGCGCCAGGCTCTTGAGGGCCTCCAGGGCACGCTGCGCCGTCGGCTTTGCCGCCACCGACGTTCCGGTCGCGTCCTCGTCTCGGATCGTCATCAACCATCCCTCTACCTGTCACTTGACAGGTGCAAATCGCCGCTTACCTGTCAAGCGACAGGCGAGCCTCTCGTCCGTCGTTTCGGACCAACAGTCGGGACCTGTAAGGAGCAAGTATGTCGAGCGTGGACGTCGTCGTGGTTGGCGCGGGCCTGGCGGGACTGTCGGCAGCCTGGCGGCTGAAGGAGAGTGGCGCCTCGGTGCGCTTGCTTGAGGCCCGTTCGCGCGTCGGCGGCCGCGTTCTGTCCGAAGGCCTTGCGCCAGACCACTCCCAGTGCCGGGGTCAGGTCATCGATCTCGGGGCGCAGTTCATCGGCGATGCCCATACACGGATGTCCTCTCTCGTTGCGGAAGTCGGCCTGACACGCATTCGGCGGAGCCGCATCGGCAAGAGCATCCATCTGGCCTCGCACCATGCGAAGCCCGTCCTTGCCAATAACGACGGCCTGCCGCTGTCGACCTTGGGCAAACTCGACGCGATGCAGATCGACTGGCGGATCGGCCGCCATCTGCGGGACTTGCGTCGCACCGGCGCGGCGGCTCTCGATGACCTGACGGCGGCGCGATACCTGCACCAGATCGCCTTCACGGACGAGGCGCGCCGTTTCATGACGGGCTACATCGAAGCGGAGTTCTGCGCGCCTGCCGATGGCGTCTCGGCGCGCGAGCTTCTGGAGCAGCTCGCCTCCCTTGGCGGGCGCGCGGCGGAGGCGGATTCCGCGGGATGGTTCCTTGCAGAAGGGACTGGTCCCATCGCGGATCATCTGGCGGCCCGGCTTGGATCGTCGGTCGTTCTCAACGCGCCGGTGCGGCGCGTGCAGCAGGAGGCAGACCTCGTCATTGTCGAGACGGAGACGGAGGCTCACCGTGCGCGGAACCTGATCGTCGCGACGCCCCCGCAGCTCTACGGGGCCATGGGGCTTCTTCCCCTCCTGCCGGACCATCGCCGGGCGGTGATTGCGGGCTACCGGCCAGGCTCGGTGGTCAAGACAGTGCTGGTCTTCGAGACGCGGTGGTGGCGTGACCAGGGGCTTTCGGGGTCGCTGCTCGCGCCCGGCGCCCTGTGCAACGCCGCCATGGACGCGTCCTCGCCGGAGGCAGCCACCGGCGTGCTGGTGCTGTTCTCGACAGCGGCCAGCGGGCAGGAGCTCGGTCGAACGACCGTTGAGGCCGACCGGATCACGCGCATCATGCACTGGCTGCGCTCCGTGACCAACCAAGGCATTCCGGAGCCGATCGCCGGGCGCTCCACGGACTGGAGCGCGGAGCCTTGGTCGCTGGGCGGCTATGCCAGCCGTCGGAGCCCCGGCGGCTGGGCGGCGGCCCCGGACCTTTTTGCGCGGATCGGCCGCATCCATTTCGCCGGAACCGAAACGGCGACGGTCTGGCGCTCGTTCATGGAAGGCGCGCTTCAATCGGCCGAGCGCGCGGCCGAGGCGGTTCGAACGACAGCGTAATCGCCAGCGCCGCGTGGCGCTTGTCCGAAGGGCGTAGATCTGGGGATGGCGGACAGGGCGGGATTCGAACCCGCGATACGGTTGCCCGTATACACACTTTCCAGGCGTGCGCCTTCAACCACTCGGCCACCTGTCCACGAAGGGCGCTGCATAAAGGCGCGGCCGCCGAATTGCAAGCGCATGACACCCCGCCGTCCGGCCGCGGCCGGACGCTCCGGATCGAACCGGCGCGGACCGGCTCAGCGGCGCAGATACCACTCGGTGAAGTAGCGGCTGTCGGAGGCGCCCGCCGGCGCCATGACGCGGGGCGCCGGGCGGGCGGCGACGCGCTGGGCGGCCGGAATGGCGCCACCCTGAACGGTCCGCGGCACCGCCGTGCGGACAGCCGCCTGGCGCTGCGTCGGCTGGGCGAGGCGCATCTGCGCGGTGCGGGTGGCGCGGCTCGCAACGGCAGCCGGCGGCGCCTGGCGGGGCGAGGCGCCCTCGATGACGATGCGGGTCGACCCACGCTGGCGCGCCACCATCTCGAAGAGGGTGCGGGCATTGCCGGGGGCGAGGCGGATGCAGCCGTGGCTGTCCACCCGGCCGAGGCGGCCCACCATGGTAGTGCCGTGGATGGCATAGCCGCCGCGGAAGAAGACGTCGCTTAGGAGCGGTCTGCAGTGTTCCCTTATTCAGGCGCCGACCGAAACACAAAGCCCCGGCGGAGCTGGTCGGGGTTGCTCAGCCGGGGCTTTGTGTGATTCCAGACGAAGAATCATGTTGAAGCGCTGGTCGAGCCTGAGGCCGTGACCGAGCCGGATGCGCGGGAACGGCTACCAGCGAAAGTAGGTTCAAAACTCTCAGCCGTCCCTGAGCAATTCACTCGGTGCGACGCCTAAGGCCCGCGCGAGCGCGGCAAGCGTGTCGAGCCCGACTGACACTTTCCCCGCTTCTACCCGCGACACGTAGGACCGGTCGACCCTTGCTTTCTCGGCTAAAGCCTCCTGCGACAGGCCAACGGCTCGCCGAGTTCGCCGGAGATTGCGCGCAACCACTTTCCGAATGTCCATGCGGCGACGGAATGGGATTGTCGACGCGCACGCCACGGACTATCGTCCACAAAATACGTCTTGGCATTTTGCTTACTTGCCGCAGGTCCTTGGGACGAACCCGCTGGAGCGCTTTCGGGAAGTCGGCTCATTGCCGATGCAGTTATCATCGCGGGATCGGCCAGGATGCGGTTTGACTTTTCACCTGCGAGGTTCCCCGGTCTGAGGTTCAGGCTTTCCCTGTCCGAGGGAAGCCACGACTTGGGGCTGCGGGTCCGAGCTCGAGTTTTTGGTTCCGCCGTTGGTTCGCTGTTCATGTTTGAGGAACTTGGCGCTTGGGCCTTTGAGCGCGGGGTGAAGTGTCAGATTTTGCAAGCTTCGTCTCGCGAAGAGTATCGCTTCACGCTTTGGCTCGAGGACGATGTGGTAGCGGCTGAGTTCCTCCTTGTTTGGGTGTTTGACGATGCGGCGTCAGCTAGCGACCAAGTGATCGAGTGGCGCCGCAAATTCGCTGCGCTTCGTAAAAGAACTTCGCGGCTCGTCCACGACGCAACCGAATTGAAGCGGACTCTTATGCTTGCTGTCACCCCTTCGAGATCTTCAGTAGGAGAAGTTCCTTTCTTGCAGCAGTCAATCTGATGACCCGAACCTATAGCGTTGGCGATCTAGTTCGCCTCAAATCGGGAGGTCCAACGATGACAGTCGAGCGGGTCGATGACGACGGAATGGTGCAATGCCTTTGGTTCCCCACCCCGGGTAAACCGCCTTCAAGCAGATCGTTCTCGTTCGGCGTTTTAGAGCCAGCAACAGGTAAGGGCGTCAGGCCGAACGCTATCCGATTTCGTTAGCGCTGGTCCGAAGTGGGCAGAAATACCGAACATTTGGTTTCAGGCGACGATTTAGGAGCGGAGCTTAACGGGCAGTTGGATTTCGCCACTGCGCTCAATTCGGGATGGTCACTGCCGATGTCTTGTCGACGGCAGCGGATTGGATCGATAACACCGCTCTGCCATTCTCCTTGCTGCCCCGATGTTGAGCATGTGCATTGCCGATCAGTCGGGCCAACGGGATTGTCTCATCCGATTGATTGTGCCGGTTACGGCCCGGTGGCGCCGTCGACGTCATTGCCCGTCTGCTGCCGACCCATTTGGGCGCAGCTTGGTCAATCGATCGTAGTTCAAACCCGGAGCGGTTCACTCAGGTCCGCCTGGCGCCAACGCGAAAGCTTGTTTATGCGGACAGGCGACGTTGTATCAGGCCATTTGACCGGGGGCCACGTGTGCGTGTGACCGGTCGAGATGATTGGCAGGGTCACGCAAGAGCTGCATCTATTTGGTGTCGACTTTCGCCACTATCGCCAGCGGCGGCCCAGAAGGCCCTTCCGTGGGGCGCGTTGTGGGCGATGATTGCCACCAAGGTCGGTTATCAGAGTTGGCCGGATCATATTCGGCCCGCTGCTTCCCCGAGGCGGCGGTTTTTGCCAAACGTTGATCCTACCGGTCAGCTAGCGTGTTCTGTCAAAGACAGAGCGGGAAGATAGTTTAGCACCTTCCACTTGCGATGTCAGCCACGCCTTCTCTGCCTCACTTCCTTTCGCTGTCAACCTATAGGCTGGAACGCCCGGCCAACCGCTGTCGCCCTTGGTAAGGATCCCAGCCTGGACCATTTCATCGACGAGCCGGTGATCGAACTTGAACTTCAGGGGTAATTTGACCAACTGGCCGTGGCCCCGAGCAACGAGCTTCAGGACGCGAACATGATGGATCGACAGCACGAAGGGCTTGTCTGGCGGCGCGTCGCTGAGGAATAGGTCATCCACCACCGGCCCCCATCGCGGCGACTGCCGAAAGCTCGAAAGGGGAAAGCGCTGGCTGGGGCGCTCTCCCCTCACTTGCCGGCGAAAACTACGCTGCCTGAAAATTACCCTACGGCATATGCCTTAAGGGACGGTGAAGACAATCACTTCATCGCTGTGTTTAGACCGGTGAATTTGGTGTTCACCTTCGAGCCGAGGGCGTAGACCGCCGTGATGACAACCGCTGCGATGCCGGCGGCGATGAGGCCGTACTCGATAGCTGTGGCGCCGCGAGTGTCGGCGATGAAGGCTCGCATGGTACGCATGATGAACTCCTGTTTCGTCGGATGTACCATGAGGTCATTAACCTCTGCCTAACGTTCTGCTGGAACTTCAAAGGCAGCCGTTGGGTTTATCCGTACTAGCCTCCGTGAGCAGCCTCGCGAGGCAAGGCCCGTTGTCGCTTGAGCGGAGCTGTCAACGGCGAGAAGAGCAGGAGGTGCGGGCTTCACTCCCCCGCCCCCGGCCCGCCGTCGAACGCGTCCTTCGGCGGCGGGCCGTTTTGTCTCGGAACTCCAAAGGTATCCAGCCGACTTTGGCTGACAGCGCGGGGATGGCTTAAACTCGCGCAAGGTCTCCGATGATCGTCCTAATGCGGGCGCGAACATCGTCCATCACGTCGCCTTCTTTGGCGATGATCAGATAAAGGAAATAGCCTTGGGACACGATGCTCTTGGCGATCTGCAACACTTCCAATTTGTCGCGTTCGGACAAGGCGCTGACGTTCGCTGCTTCGCTGACGTTGCCGGCGCACTTGATGAGATCTGAGGTCGCTGTCACGAGATCCCCACTCGGCAGCGCTCGCCCGTCACTCAGCGGCCCGGAAACAGGAGTATCTTGGGATCGTTCGACATTTTCGGTCCAGCTCCAAAACATAGACACGCCTTCGATCGGCGTCTCGCGATCGACGGCGCTGGTTTTTCATCGCTATTGAAATGTCATCGCGGCGCCGTCTGATCTGCTTGTGAGGCAGGAGCCGTCGGAGGCGGCGCTTGGCCTGGCTGAATAGGCGGGGCTTCATGCAGAGGCAGGTCGTTGCCGACGCAATTTCGACCGTCGGATTTGGCGCGGTAAAGCGTCTCATCCGCTTGAGCGATCAGGCCCTTAAGAGATGGCCAGCCTGCCTGCGATCCGGCCGTCGCAATTCCGATGCTGATCGTTACGACTGGTGCTGCCGAGTTCCCGACATGGGGTATCGAAAGCTCTTGGACTGCCGAGCGAATCCGCTCGGCAACCACCCTCGCGCCGGCCAGGTTGGTTTCGGCAAGCAGCAATGCGAACTCCTCGCCACCATAGCGAGCCGCAAGGTCGCTCGGCCGTGTGGCGTGGCTCTGGATCACCGCCGCGATCTGTTGAAGGCAATTGTCGCCGGCTAGATGGCCGTAATGATCGTTGAAGGCTTTGAAGTGATCAGCGTCGATCAGCAGAAGGCTAACATCGCTTCGGCTCTGTCGAGCTATCGCCAGCTCGCGTTCCGCCCGGTCATCGAGAAAGCGACGGTTGGCAAGGCCGGTCAAGCTGTCCAGCGTCGCGAGACGTGAGAGGTGGCCCTCCAGTTGCTTGTGCTCCGTTACGTCGCGCGAGATAGCCACGACACCATCGACACGGCCGGTCTTTGGGTCGCGCGTTACGGAAAGGGAGGATTCAAGCCATACGGTCCCGGTGTTGCGGTGCCGAGTGCGGTAGGCGATCATCGCCTCCTCTCGCTCTCCGGTCTTTAGCGCTGCAACGACACCTTCGACCGCAGCCCTATCCTCCGGGTTGAGCCCGGCGAGAGCGTTTCCTCCGACCAAACTCTCCGGGGGCCACCCGAGCACGCGCAGGGAGGCTGGAGAAACGTATGTCAGGGTTCCATCGAAGGCGATCCGGGAGACCATGTCATTCGAAGCCTCGGCCAATAGGCGAAATTCGGCCTCACGGGATGAAACGATCGCGAGCAGGCGTTGGCGGAGGGTCAGTTCACGCAACATGAGCGAACCGAGCAGACCAATCAGGACAGTAAGCCCGATCACCATCCCCATGCGCCATGCCGCTTCAATGCGCCAGGGCGCAAGCACCTCATGTTGGCCCCTGGCGACGAGAACCAGCAGCGGGAGTTTTTCGCTGCGGTGATATGCGCTGATCCTCGTAACCCCGTCGAGCACGCTCCTGAAATGAACAATGCCTGAGGTCGCGGACGAGACGTGGCGATAGAACGGCGAGCCCGTAAAGTTGCGGCCGATGGCATTCTCGTCCGCCGGGAAACGCGCCAACAGAGTACCGTCTGTTTTCAGTAGTCCGATGGATCCCTCATTGCCTACGCTGAACTGTCTAAATGTGGGTTCTGAGGAGGTTGTTCATCGCCCGTGAGGGCCTGATGGTGGTCGTCGCGACACGAAGCACCACAGGGCACGAGGATGAACAACCCGCA